>JAKJFI010000039.1 GCA_022704985.1 Candidatus Omnitrophota bacterium
GCCGGATGTTTCTATTCAATGTATCTCAACTATATGTCCCTTAACCACGGGGAAACGCTGGGCTTGCTTTTCGCCATACTGTTTTCCCTCATCAGCCTGTTCATTATCTCATATTCGCAGTGGTACAACCCCGAAGCTAATTATGTGTACGATGTCCTGCTCTTCCTTCTTTTAGGTTCAATTAACGGGGTCGTCCTTTCACATTCGTTAATCGCTATGTACATTTACTGGGAGATAATGGTTGTCGTCAGCTTTTTCCTCATTCTTTTCAATGATACATCCGAGGCAAGAAAGGCCTCTTTCAAGTACATCATCATGACCGGCGTCGGCAGTATCTTCCTCCTTTTCGGGATACTGGGCATCTGGCTTGTAGAGGAATGCATAGCATGGAAACACCTTTTCTTCGCATCCATGCTTATCGGAACAGGCATCAATGCAGGCATGTTTCCTCTTCACGCGTGGCTTTCCGACGCTCACCCGGCGGCGCCCACGCCGGTGTCGGCGATGCTCTCCGGGATAGTGGTTAAGACCGGCATATACGTGATGATACGGTTCTACTTCTTCCTGTTCAAGCCGGCCTGGTCTCCCGGGTGGGAAATTATAATGCTTTTCATAGGGGCGATTACTCTGTTGTGCGGGAATTTCCTTGCGCTTATACAACGCGACATAAAGAGACTTTTCGCATATTCCACCATCGGCCAGACAGGAGAGATATTTCTGGGTATCGCCTGCGGAACGAGCATAGGACTGGTGGCGGCGCTGTACCATATTATCAACCATGCCATATTCAAGTCACTGCTCTTTATGGGTGCGGGGGTTATCATAAAGACGACCGGCTCGAGGAATATGGAGGACTATGGAGGGCTGGCGCGAAAACTGCCCGTCACCTTTGCTGTAATGACAATCGCAGGGCTATCAATATCCGGGTTGCCTCCATTCAACGGGTTCGTATCAAAATGGCTTATTTGCCAGGCATTGCTCACCGAGGGAAGCGCCACTGCCATATTCGCAATGATATCCGGATTGCTTGGCAGCGCCATAACGCTTGCATATATCGTCAAGATGCTGCGCGACACCTTCATGGGCGTTCGTAAAAATGAGATTGTGCAGGAACGCCTGGAAAGAAATCTGTTTATGACTGTACCGATGGCGCTTCTTGCCGCAGGATGCCTGCTCTTCGGCATATTCCCCGGAGTGGTGACGGAACGGTTCATCTTCTCGTCCATCGGGGAATTCCTGAATCTGAACATCGGGTTGATAAAAACAGCCAGTTTCTACGGATGGCTTGCCATAGTGCTGTTTGTGGTGGTGTTTGCCGCGGACAGGAAATGGATGCGCTTGTTGCGCCGGACAAAAATTTTCGTGGGAGGGGGAATATTTTCCAAGGCCGCCACGGCTTGCGGCGGCAGACATTTCTACGAGACGGTCAGAGCGCTTTCCGGCATCGGAAAATTCGTCAGGAACTGCGCGGTAAACATGATAGACTTCGTTTACAGCAGGGGGAGCGCCGTTTTGCATTCGACGACGGAGAAATTGAAATTATTCCATAACGGTCTGCTTGTCAGATATATCATCTGGATTTTAGCGGGAATCATCATATTAATGAAGGTCATAAGAAGATGACGGTCAATATGCCCCTTCTGGCTTCATTGCTGGTCCTCATTATCGTCGGTTCGGTTATCACCATGGGCTATTTTCTCAAGCTCCAGCGTACTGTCTGTTACAACAGGTCTGCGGAGCCTGCAAAACTGCACGAGTCCCCGGTCGGGATGCTTGCTTCTATGACGGTGCTGGCGTTCGCCGCGGTACTTGCCGGCACACTCCTTTTCTCTGGGATAAGACACTGCTGTCTCGACAGGGCGGTTGATGTGGTGGAGAATTTTTCATACATTGATATAGAAAGGGGAGATTGACGCGCAGAAAACGCTCGCAATGACAACCGGGAGAGGTTTCCAGAAACCTGTCACAGTGCTATTGACAGAATTTCCTCAAAACAATATACTTAATGCAAGAAAGTTGATAGTTTTGTGCATTATATATAACAAAACGATTATAAGAGCCCGAATGTCCTCTCTCTAAACCTGCGCTTTCTCCCCTCAATGAGAAGGAAAAGGAGAGAAACGGGGAGAGGATTCAAGGCGAGGGGGACATAGAACATGATACGGGACATACTTTTGCTTCAGAAGAGAGAACTTGAGAACAGGGCAAGAGAGAAGTTTGTCGTACGCGATACAGACTATGAAAAACCCCTGAAAAACGACCTGATAAAGGTAATAATAGGCCCGCGCAGGGCAGGCAAATCCTTTCTCGGGTTTAACCTTCTGCACAAAAAGGGGGATTTTGGTTACGCTAACTTTGACGACGAAAAGCTGATAGAAACGAAAAACTACGACGAGATAATCGCAACGCTCAATTCTCTCTACGGCAACCCGAAATACATCCTTTTTGACGAGATACAGAACCTCGCGAAATGGGAACTGTTTGTCAACCGCCTGCAAAGACAGGGATACAACCTTGTGATAACAGGAAGCAACTCAAACCTTTTGAGCAGTGAGCTCTCGCCGCACCTTACCGGAAGGCACATGCTGATAAACATCTTCCCTTTCTCCTTTGCCGAGTTCCTGCGGATTGACGGCGACCCCGCGCAGATGACCTCCCAGGAAATCAAAACAAAGCTCTTTGACTATCTGACGTATGGCGGGTACCCTGAACCATGGCAGAAAAAGATAGACCATAAGGAATACCTGTCAACGCTCTTTAACTCCATAATATACAAGGATATAGTCAAGCGGTTCAACGTGCGCCTCATTTCAACCATAGAAAATCTTGCGTTCCACCTGGTTTCCAGCGTGGCGACCGAATTTTCTTACAATGCCCTGAGCAGGATAACAAATTGCAAGAGCGTCCACACCGTTGAAAAATACCTGCGCTATCTTGAGGAATCTTTCATATTCTTCAGGATACACAGGTTTTCCTTTAATCTGCAGGACCAGTTGAGTTCCAACAAGAAGATATACTGCATAGATAACGGGTTCATCCATTCAAAAGCATTCAGCGCAGGAATGGAGACCGGCCGGTTGTATGAAAATGCGGTGGCGATAAAGCTCAAGAAGGAAGAACTGGACGGCGGCGCAAAGGTTTATTACTGGAGACATCCCTTACAGCAGGAGGTGGATTTCGTCCTGAAGGAAGGTACGGCAATCATCCGGCTGATACAGGTATGCCATAACCTTAACGATATAAAAACGCGCGAAAGGGAAGAGAAATCCCTGCTTAAAGCCAGCCAGGAACTGAAGTGCAGCAATCTGCTGGTCATCAACGCGGACTACGAAGGGGAGGAAGAGAAGCAGTGGTTCGGCGTATCCGGCAAGATACGCTATATCCCCCTGTGGAAATATTTGTTGCAGAACGAAAAGGAGCTGTAATATAGACGAGACGGTAAGCCCCTATTGCCTATACAGCGTTTTTGCAGGGGACGGAAAACCAAGGACATCCGCGCTATTCTTCAATCCCAAGGCAAAAAATTTTGACAGGAATTCCTTTCCTTGAGCTTCAGTTGCAGGAGACAATCTCTTGACATGTCTCATGAAAACAGATAAAATAAGCGTCAAAGGTAACATAAAATGTGCTCTTTAGCTTTCAAAGATGAAAAACTCGGACATTTTAGAAATTTTGAGGAGTAACAGGACAGTTTTTTCTTTCAAGGATATACTTTTATTTTCCGGAGAAGAAAAACCCAACTTGTTAAGGCGGAGGCTATACTATTATACTAAAAACGGTATGCTTTATCATATAAGGAAAGGGCTCTACGCCAAAGATAAAAACTACGATAGGTTTGAGTTGGCCACAAAAATCTTCACACCCTCTTATATCAGTTTTGAGACAGTTCTCGGGAAAGCAGGAATCACTTTTCAGATTTACGGCAAGATATTCGTTGCCTCTTACCAGACAAGAGAAATAACCTGCGACGGACAGATTTACAGTTTTCGAACAGTCAGAAACGAAATTCTCATTAACGATTCGGGAATGGAAAGAAGAGACAACTACTTCATTGCATCTCCTGAACGCGCTTTTCTTGATGTGCTCTATCTGAACAGAGATTATTATTTTGACAATCTTTCGCTTCTGAAGTGGAACAGAGTCTATGAAATCCTGCCCGTATATGGCGGAAATAAAAGGATGGAAAAGGCGGTTAAGAGGTTGTCTAAATGACGCTTGACACCATAAAACATAAGAACATTCTGTTGAGGATTCTCAAAGATGTCTTTTCCAATCATGCCCTGGGTCCTTTCATGGGATTTAAAGGCGGTACCGCAGCCTATCTTTTTTATAACCTCAACCGGTTTTCGTCTGACCTGGATTTTGACTTGCTTGATATAGGGAAAAAAGATTTCGTTTTTGAGGAAGTTAAGAAAATTCTGGAAGGATACGGCGTATTGAAAGAAGCGGAGAAGAAGAAAAACCGTCTGTTCTTCCTGTTGTACTATAATGAAAAAGAACCGGGGGAACAGAACGTCAAGGTGGAAATCAATCTTGTGGATTTCGGCTCAAAATACGAGGTTAAATCCTATCTCGGTATCCCAATGAAGATAATGGTCAGGGGAGATATGGCGGCTCACAAGATGGTAGCGATGTATGAGCGAGAAGCTCAAACTAACAGAGATATTTTTGATGTCTGCTTTTTTTTGACAAACGACTGGCCGGTCAATGAAGAAATCGTAGAGAAAAGAACAGGCATGCCTTTCAATAACTTCCTAAGGAAATGCATCAATCTCATAGAAGACGTTAGCGACAGGAATATTCTTGCGGGCATGGGTGAGATTCTGGATGAAAAACAGAAAGACTGGGTCAGGAAACATCTTAAAACGGAAGTCTTGTTTCTTCTCCGGTTGAAACTTGAGAATATGGAAGCCCGGAACAATCAGCTATAGGTCGGGTTGATATTTTTTTTTATTGTGGTAAAATTGTAAGTTATTATTCAGCTTTCAATGGGAGGTGTTTTTTCATGGACACTATACAATTTACGGCGGAAACGAGAGAAGAGACAGGCAAGGGAGCCGCAAGGAAATTGAGGGTTGCGGGGTTCATACCCGGTATTCTTTACGGCGCGGAAAACGAACCTTGCGCCATTAAGGTTGAGAAGCAAAGCGCGGAAAATATCATAAGGAAACTGGAGTCTCACAACGTCATGGCGGACCTTGTTCTGAAGAAAAGCAAGGGCAAGCCGGAAACGATAAAAACTCTGGTAAAGGATATACAGATAGAACCCATCAAGATGGATGTCCTGCATCTCGATTTCTACAGGATACGCATGGACCAGACAATAAGGATGGGTGTGGCGATTCATCTTGCGGGAGAAGCGCCCGGAGTTGAAAAAGGAGGAATACTTAAACAGGAATTAAGAGAGATAGAAATTCAGGCGCTCCCGAACAATATCCCCGCAAATCTGGTGGTTGACATATCAAAACTGGAAATCGGTGATGTTGTAACCGTAAAGGAGATAGCGCTTCCCGAAGGAGTAGAGGTTATAGAGGAAGGAGAGAAAACGGTAGTTACCATCCTGGCGCCCAAGGCAGAGAAAGTGGAAGAAACACCTGTTGAAGGAGCGGTTGCGGCCGCCGAAGCGCCCGCGGAACCTGAGGTCATAAGCGAAAAGGAAGCCGCTGAAAGAAGGAGAGAAAAAGAAGCCGCAAAGACAGAGAAACCGTGAAGATTATAGTTGGGCTGGGTAACCCGGGGAGCGGTTACGGAGGCACCCGGCACAATGTAGGCTTCAGAGTCGTTGATTTGTTAAGGAAGAAATATAATCCTGACAAGGTTATAAAACAACAGTATTACCGGGGATGGGAAACGGAGATAGAAGGTTGTCGCGTTGTTCTTGTTAAACCGCAGACCTTTATGAACGAAAGCGGCATTGCGGTCAGAAAAGTCTTTGAAAGGTTTGACGGCGAACTGAAAGACTGCCTTATTGTTCACGATGACCTTGATATCCCCGCAGGCGGCATAAAAATTATTGCAGGCAAGGGTCCCGGAGGACACAACGGTGTCATCTCGGTGATAAACGCGCTCGGAAGCAGGGATTTTGTCAGGATTCGCATAGGAATCGGCAGGGAGAGGACCGGCGATTCGTACGTTGATTACGTGCTTTCCCCCTTCCTGCCTGAAGAAAGGCCGGTCATCGAAAAATCCCTGGAAAGGGCCTGCTCTGCAATAGAAGAGATTGTAAAAGGCGGACTGGAAAAAGCAATGAGTCTTTACAACAATTAGGAGGGAATAATGGAAGGAATGGGAATTCAGATTTTTGCGATAGTGAGTTCGCTTCTGGCGGTTGCCTATACGGGACTGCTTGCGCGCGGCATCATGAAAAAGAAGGAAGGCACGCCTGACATGGTGGAAATCGCTCAGGCTGTCAAGATAGGAGCAAAGGCATATCTGACAAGGCAGTACAAGGGCGTCGGCATTTTCTTTGCGGTTGTCTTTGTTTTGCTGCTTATCCTCACGAAATTCGGGTTCATGAATTTTTTCATTCCGTTTGCTTTTCTGGGCGGCGGTTTCTTCTCGGCGTTAAGCGGCTACATAGGGATGACGATAGCAACCAATTCCTCTGCAAGGACGACATTCGCTGCAAAGAACTCCCTGAACGAAGCATTGAAAATTGCCTTTTCTTCAGGGCTCGTAATGGGTCTCATAGTAGTGGGACTGGCGCTCTTCTTCATCAGCGTCGGTTACTCGCTTGTCCGGTGGTATAGCATAGTAAACGGACTCGGTCTTGATTTTATCGCCACAACAATGGTAAGTTTTGGCATGGGCGCCAGCGCGCAGGCGCTTTTTGCAAGGGTCGGCGGCGGCATATATACCAAGGGCGCCGATGTGGGAGCTGACCTTGTCGGAAAGGTTGAAGCGGGCATACCGGAAGACGATCCGAGAAACCCTGCGGTCATAGCGGACAACGTTGGAGATAATGTGGGAGACATAGCCGGAATGGGCGCTGACCTGTACGAGTCATACGTCGGCTCAATCCTTGCAACCATGGCGCTTGCGGTAGCCGCAGGACTGGGTGTTGGAGGAATCGGATTGCCCCTGGCCATCGCGGCCATAGGGATTTTCACCTCCATCATCGGTTCGCTTTTGATTCGGGTAAAGGAGGAAGCAACCCAGCATAACCTGCTCATGGCTCTGCGAAGAGGCACTTACGCGGCGGCGATTCTTCTTATAATCGCCACGTATTTTGCCATAGTTTTCATACTCGGACCCCAATACCAGCGGCTTTTCGGTTCTGTAATATGCGGCGTTATTGCGGGGCTCCTGATAGGGTTCTTCACGGAATACTTCACCTCCGACAGCTACAAGCCCACACAGCATGTGGCGAAATCCGCGCTTACCGGACACGCCACAACCATCATTGAAGGCATTGCAACCGGGATGGCGTCCACCGCGGCGCCCGTCATTACGATTGTCCTTGCGACGATAGGCGCCTATATATTTGCCGGCGGGATGCATCATCCGCAGATAGGGCTTTACGGGATAGGGCTTGCAGGCGTCGGCATATTGAGCACTCTGGGCATAACACTGGCGACTGATTCTTACGGGCCTGTCGCGGATA
>JAKJFI010000040.1 GCA_022704985.1 Candidatus Omnitrophota bacterium
AATGTTTTGAACGCCGCGGTCTCCGCCGGATGCCAGTCAATATCTTATACGTATACCGAGCCAACCGTGTTTTTTGAGTTTGCGCTCGACGTGTCGAAGCGGGCAAAAGAGAAGGGATTGAAAAATTGTTTTGTCACAAACGGTTATATGAGCGGGGATGCGCTAAAAATCGTTTCTCCCTGGCTCGATGCGGCGAATGTTGACCTGAAGGGCGACGAGAATTTTTACAGGAAGTTCTGCAAGGCAAGACAGTCGCCGGTGGTTGACAACATAGCGAGGATGAGGGAACTCGGCATATGGGTTGAAGTCACAACACTGCTGGTGCCCGGAGAGAATGACTCTGAGCAACAGATAAGGCGGCTCGCCGGGATAATAAGGGATATTGACCCTGTTATCCCCTGGCATATAAGCAGGTTCTTCCCTGTATATAGAATGACCGGACATTATCCCGCCCCCATTGAAAAAATTGTCAAGGCAAGGGAGATAGGTTTTCAAGAGGGTCTGAGATACGTCTATACGGGAAACATGCCGGGTGACAACGGGGAAAACACGTTCTGTCATTCCTGCGGCAAGCCGGTTATCAAAAGATACAGTTACGTCATAACCGAAAACAATCTCAGGGATGGAAAGTGCGCTTTCTGCAGTTTCCCCCTCGATGGGCATGCGGCTTAAAACAAGAGACTGATTGTCTTCAGTCTTCCACCTTGAGTTGAGAGATATTGTCGAATACCTTTCTGAAAGCCGTTCCCACCAGTTTTGCTGCCTTTTTTCCGTTTGGCGCGCGCAGAGGTTCCGTCATCCCAAAGTGTGTATCGCAGTGTTTCTGCGCCGCGGGATAATCCTTGGGATTGTAGACGATTTTCTTCGCGTTGGAACACTTCCACGGGCATCCCTTTCCGTAAGCGTTCTGCGCCTGAAATACGGTCATTACCGGCAGTATGAAGCTCTGCCATATTCCGCACGGCACGCCCTCTGCCTGAAGCGCCTTCATCACCGCATTGCGGAATGAAACTTGCCTGTTTCCGAATCCGTATGCCGAACCGTCTGTATGCAGTGTGTAGTTATACCAGTTGTGCTTGTGTCCCTTTGGAGCATAAGGGAGCAGGAGTCCCGGGATGTCTTTTATCTCTTCGGTGAGTGTCGATGCATTTTCCGTCTGTATCTTGATGTATCGGTCGAGTTTGGTCAGCTGTGCCCTGCCGAAAGCCGCGACAAGATCGCTCTGCCTGTACATCCAGCCGAGCGCATACGCATGGTAATCGCGTTTCTCGACTGGTGTCCGCGTTTCTCCGAACGACCAGAGCATTCTGGCTTTCTGCGCAATTTCTTCGTTATCTGTGACGAACATCCCGCCCTCTCCAGAACACAGGCACTTATTCTGGTTGAAGCTGAATGCGGCGCAATCGCCCCAGAGCCCGGTCTTCTTATTCTTGAATTCCGCGCCGTGCGCCTGGCAGGCGTCTTCTATTACTTTAAGATTGTGTTTTTTTGCTATACGCAATACCTTTTCCATATTGACCGCAAGTCCGTGCAGGTGGACGACTATAATCGCTTTTGTCCTGGGCGTTATTGCCGCTTCTATCTTATCGGTATCGATGTTCATCGTTCCGTAGTCTATGTCAACGAATACCGGTATGGCGTTGTGGTGCAGGATGCAGGTTGCGCTGGACGACCATGAATATGCGGTGACTATGACTTCATCGCCGGTTCCGCATCCGCATGCGGCGATTCCCATGTGCAGTGCCGCCGTTCCACTGTTTGTGGCGACCGCAAACTTGTTGCCGTTCCATTTGGCAAACTCGTTTTCAAATTTAACGCAGTTTGGACCGAAAGCATGCGTTGTGCTCTCAAGTGAAGCCATTACGTACCGTCGGTCTATGTTGTCTATTGGAGGCCACCTTTTTATTTGTCCGTCTGCGATTAACTTCTCTCCGCCCCGCACAGCCAGTTTTTTCTTGTTCATAAGAATAGTCCTCCTTTACTCTCACCCTTTCTCCTCAAGGGAGAGAGAGTTTGTCCTATAAGGTTATCCGTTCCAGAGTTCTTCAAGAGTTTTCACTGTTTCTTCAACTAATTGCTGTCCGCCTTCAGGTCCCACCTCGTTGTCGTATATCACGGCGCTGTATCCTTTCCCGGCAATAGCTTTTTCGGTGGGAAGATAGGTGCCCGTATTAGGTCCGCCGGCCGCCAGCTGAACGACAAACGTCTGAACAAACGGGCTGCGCGCCTTAATCCGCAGGCCGTAGTCGAGGAATAGTTCAAACCTGCTGGTTGCGAATGCAATGTCTCCCAAGCGTATTATGTGAAGTTCCGCCTCTGTAAAAGGTTCATTCTTCTGGCTGTTGTACCTCTCGATAACTCTTTTACAGCGGTTCAGGGACATGAATTTTATTGACGCTTCGTTATCATCCCCGGGTTGCCACTTATCAAGATTCGCCTTTTCTTCATTTATGGCAGCCAGTTCTTCTTCGGTGACCATCTGTTTTTTAAGCGGGATGTCCTTTACCGTATGCCCGAAAGGCAGGCTGCTTCTCATGTCTTTTTTTGCATAGGGCAGAATTTCTTCAACCGTGCCGGCTACCCGCCTGCCTATTTCCTGCCGCATGTTGGTTCCACGCAGCTGTAGCATGCGTTCTTCCGCTTTCCGATACAACAGCCGGTGCGGCGACTGGTCGCCGGCGGCGCTGCACTGCGCCAGTATGTATAAGTCTTTTCCACAGCGTCTGCGCACCTCTGTTCTGATGTCATGCCAGAAATCCGCCGATATGTACGAAGCGCCTTCAGTTTCCTGGGAGGGACATGCAAGATTTATTATCATCCCAGTGAGGTTGCCGTTTTTATCCCATGTAAATAGCGTTTCAATGCTGTGGTCGACGTAACCTTCCATGTGGCTGAAGCCGGGGTCGTTTATTTTACCGTACATCTTGCTGGTTCCATCCACAGTTCTGCCGGCGCTGGAGCGGTATTCAGGCCTTTTGCTGAGGTCGTCGAAGTATGCGGTGCGCCTGTTATGTCCGACCGCCGCATGTCCATAAGCCCAGCCGACCAGGCCTTCCTTCCTGTTTTTCCAAGCTTCATCTACCGCTTCCGCTATCCTGCAGTAGAGAAATTCGGCATATTCGGACGGTTTCATGACGCCCTCCGGCTCCGGGGGATAAACCCCTTCCTTGTCGCCGGGTGCGGTATGGGTGTGTGTTGCGTTGAATATGACTTTCCGGGTGTCGAGCCCCGGTGACTTTTTACTTATCTTATTTCTGCATCTTTCGCGCATGTCCTGAGTGAGTGTGCATATGTCGCAGGAGACCAGTATTGCATAGTCGTCTTCAGTTCCTATGGCAAGCGCTGTTGCCGTGACGGGGTCTTTGACGTATTGCGAAATTCTCTTGTTAAACTGCCCGTAGAGATTTACCGGCTTATCCGGTGTGGTGTTCCTTGCCGCCCATCCCACGAAAATATTTTTTGCTTCCATCTCTTTCTCCCGTCAGAATCTTCGTACCGTATCTTGCGTACATTTACAGCTCAGAACTTGTTTCTGGAAATTATACATATAACCGTGTTGGAAATCAATGGTAAAAAAGGCATGATTTATGTATAATATGGCATGAGGAGGGATGATGACTTCCATTAAAAATTATAATTGGACGAGAAAAACCGGGATTTCACCTGTTCTGATGCAGGCAACGGTGATTACCGTTCAGGTAAAGCAGATGCTTGCTATGATAAGACTGCCCTTGTGGATATTGGACTACGAATTTGCTGAATATGGCAGATACAGGGTGAAAAAGGCATCTGCGCCCTGGCGGGATAGAAATGCACGAACCGGCCACCTCTACCCGCCCAATACCGCGCTGTGGGAAGACACCCGCAATTCAACAGGGATACGCAATTCCGCCTGGCTGTTCTTCTCCATGGACCCGCAGGAATCCATTATGCGGCTTATTAACAAGAGCGGCTACGCCTGTTTCTTTGACCCTGATGAGATTCTTGGGCAGACTATCCTGCGGTGCGCAAAGATAGGGGAAGAGCAGGGCGAGGAAGGATTCTGGGAAGCTCAATCGATGTTATGCAGGGCGCTTTATCTGCTTGTTAATTCCGCACCTGCCGGAGGAGAAAACTACAGAATAACCAGTACGGGAAAAGGCAGGAAGGAGCCGGCTTTTGCCAAAAGCGTGGATAATCTTCTCAAACAGCATATCTCAGAAAGGATTACTCTCGATGATATAGCAAGAAACCTGTGTATCAGCAAATCGCTCCTCGTTCACCGTTACAAGCTGGAAACCGGCAATTCTCCCATAGCGACGCTCATTCAGATGCGGGTTAATTACAGCAAGACGCTCATTCTGAAAGGATTCCCCCTGAAGAATATAGCAAAACAGATGGGTTTTTCGGATGTCTTTCACTTCTCCAGGACATTCAAGAAGACAGAGGGTGTTTCTCCCCGGACATACATGAAAAATTCGAAAGAGTGTACTTGAAGATTTCCGTGTCAATTTTTATTGTAATGAACCGAGGACTTTTGTTTTGACAGGGATGGTAATTAAATGTAAAGTATACGGTAATGGAAACAAAAAAATTCGTAGCCGTGGATTTGGGAGCGGAGAGTGGCAGAGGAATACTCGGCATTTGGAACGGCGAGAAAATTGTCATAAAGGAACTGCACAGGTTTCCCACCCATAATGTAAGACTGCATAACCATATATACTGGGACGTCCTTGCTATTTTTTCCGAGATAAAGAAGGTTCTTGCAGAGGCAAAAAAAGAAGGCGAGATTTCCGGTTTGGGCGTTACCACATGGGGCGTTGACTACGGGCTTATCGGGGACAACGATATTTTGCTTTCCAATCCATTTCACTACAGGGACAGGCGCACCGACAGCATTCCGGAAGAGGTCTTCGGTATCGTTCCGAAAGAAAAGATATTTGGGGAGACGGGGATACAGTTCATGCAATTGAACACTCTTTACCAGCTATATGCCACAAAAAAAGAATTTCCGTATCTGCTGGACTCTGCAAAAAAACTCCTTTTCATGCCGGACCTGTTTAACTTTTTTCTTACCGGCAGTAAGTCCGCGGAATATACCATTGCGACAACTTCGCAGATATACAGTTCCAACGGTCATGGACAGCCCGCGGCTCCCAGGGGAGGATGGACAGAAGAGATACTTGACAGTTTGCGAATACCGGCAGGTTTTCTGCCGGATGTCATTTCACCCGGCACGCTGATAGGAAATCTGTCAAAAGGGATAAAGGAGGAGTTGGGCATTACCTCCGATATCCCGGTTTATGCAGTCTGCTGTCATGACACGGCTTCCGCCGTCGTTTCAGTGCCTGCCCGTGACAGCGTATGGGCGTATCTTTCTTCAGGGACGTGGTCTCTTCTCGGTATTGAGACGGCAAATCCCATAATAAACGAGAAAAGTTTCAAATATAACTTTACAAACGAAGGCGGTTACGGAGGCAGTATCAGGTTTTTGAAAAACATAATGGGTCTGTGGATATGGCAGGAGTGCAGGAGGGAATGGGAAAAGAGCGGTCATTCTTTCAACTATGTGGAACTGGCTGAAAAGGCCGCATCTGCGCAGCCGTTTTTAGCTTTTATAAATGTGAATGACAATGATTTTCTTTTTCCGGGCAACATGCCGGGAAAGATACAGGAGTACTGCAGGAAAACCGGGCAGAAGGTGCCTGAAGGAATAGCCCAGATTTCAAGAGTGGTGCTTGAGAGTCTTGCGATGGACTACAGGCACGCAATGGAGAATCTTGAGGACACCATTGAAAATCGCATTGAGACTTTGCACATAGTGGGAGGCGGTTCGCAGAATAAAATACTTTCGCAGTTCACGGCTTCAGCTATCAGGAAAAGCGTGATAGCAGGCCCGGCTGAAGCGACGGCCGCGGGCAACCTGCTGGTACAGGCGATGGCAAACAAGGAGATTTCGGATATTGTACAGCTGCGCGAAATCGTAAGGCAATCGTTTCCTCTTTTCGTATACCAGCCGAAAGAAACCTCTCTATGGGAAGAAAACTACGAAAAGTACAAGAGATTGGTTGACTGAAAGAAAGCCCCTCTTATTCTGCCCCTCTCTCCTAAATGGCGAGGGGAAAAGGTGCTGAAGATGGAGAAGAAATTCAATTATCTGGATGAATCGCTGAAGAGTTACCTCGAAAGGATTTCTGCAAAGACCCCCGCACCCGGAGGCGGAAGTGCCGCCGCGTATATTGCATGCCTGAGCGCCTCTCTTGTCAATATGGTTTTGAGTTTTACTCTGGGCAGAGAAAAATATGCAGTCTGTCAGAAAGAGCTTGAGACGGTCAAGGGAGAGACCTGCGGAATGCTGGAGAAACTTGCACGGTACGTTGAGGAAGACAGCGAGGTTTACAGCCTTGTGAGGAAATATTCTTCTGAAGAGAAAAATCCTGCCCTTGAAGAGAAGTATCTCAAGCAGTCTGTGGAGATGCAACTTGATATATGCGAAATTTCGCAAAAAATTATTAATTTTTCGGGCATACTGACGGAGAAAGCGAACAAGGGTCTCATATCCGATACGGGCATGGCGGCAGCTCTTGCGGTTGCCGCTTTCAAGAGTGCGAAACTGAACGTCCTGATTAATCTCAAGTATATCAGCGAAAGGGAATTTGTGAATGCCGGGATTGACAGGATAAATGCAATAGAAGACAGCGTTCTTTCAGAAGGAGAAGCGGTCTATAAGAAAGCGGTTGGAATTATCAACCCGAGAAGTGAAGATGGGAAATCATAGCCCTTCATTATGAAATCGTAACATGTGAATGTCCAGGGTAAAAGGAGAAAGAATGGGAAAGTTAATTGAGGGCAAGGTTATTGCAGAGAAAATAAAGGCAGAGGTAGAGAGTGAAATAGCGGCGCTGAAAGCCGCAGGCATAACTCCCAAGCTGGTTGCGGTTCAGGTGGGAGAGAATCCCGCGAGTGCGGTTTACGTCAAACAGCAGAAGAAAAACTGCGAGAAGGCGGGTATCATATATGAACTCAAGACCATTCCGGCTGATATTACCGAAGAACAGCTTCTCGGTGAAATAGAGAAGATTAACAACGATGCCACCATTACCGGCATCATCCTTCAACTGCCGCTTCCGCAGGGGATAGACGTCAGGAAGATACAGGCATCACTCTCTCCGAAAAAGGATGTGGAGGGAGTCAATCCGGCGAATATGGGCTGGATTGTTTACGGAAGCCCCTTTTTTGCGCCATGTACCGCGCTTGCCGTCAAGGAGATAATAGACTCCACCGGTGTTGACCTTTATGGAAAAGAGGTGGTCATGGTAGGCCACAGCGACATAGTGGGCAAGCCGGTTGCGCTTCTTCTCGTGAATAAGTTTGCAACGGTATCAATATGCCACATAGGAACCAGCAAGGCGGGGATGCTGGAACAGCATGTGAGGCGAGCGGATATTCTGATTGTGGCGGTGGGTAAGGCGAATCTTATCCCGGGCGCATGGATAAAGCGGGGAGCCATAGTGGTTGATGTTGGCATCAACAGGGTTGAAGACAAGATAGTCGGCGACGTTGAGTTT
>JAKJFI010000041.1 GCA_022704985.1 Candidatus Omnitrophota bacterium
TTCGCCACGTTGCCCGATTCGCTCCGCGCTTTCCAGTATTCCCCATGTACAAAGACGGTGCCTTCAGGCGTTAACGCTTTTACGACCCGCGCCTTCTCGCCTACAAGTCCTTCTTTTCCGGTAGTGACTTTCCGTTCCTTTGTTCTCCATGCAAACCATGCGGCAATCCACAACATGAGCCCGACTGCTGCCGTGGCTGCGGCGATAAGCCCTGCGGGGACGCTGAATTCCGAGACGGGCCTGAAGAGGAAAAACGATCCTATCATAAGCGTTATTATACCTGAAATGATAAACAATCCGAAAGATGGCGTGATTGCTTCTATGACGAAGAATATGAAACTTACGGCTATCAGCAATAAACCTGCTACGTTTATCGACAGAGTATGCAGTGCAAAGAATGCAAGTATGAGCGATACCGTGCCGACTATGCCGGGAATTCCAAACCCCGGGTTGTAAAGCTCAAGCATTATCCCGAGGGTGCCTAACATAAGGAGCATATAGGCGACGTTCGGCTCGGAGATAATCTTGAGAATCCGTTCTTTAACGCTTTCTCTGGGCGTCAGCAGGCGAGCATCTGCGGTATTAAGTATTTTCCCGCCTTCGCTCGTTTGAACGCTCCTCCCGTTTGCCGCAGAGAGAAGCGATGCGGCATTTTCCGCCACAATGTCTATGATTCCCGTTTTCAGCGCTTCCGTTTCCGTTGCCGAGATGCTTTCCCTGACGGCTCTTTCGGCCCATTCTATGTTTCTGCCCCGGTGGTTTGCGATGCTTTTTATAAAACTGGCGGTGTCGTTCACTATCTTTTCTTCCATTGTCTCATCCTGCTTACCCGTGAGCGTCACTGGATGGGCGGCGCCTATGTTGGTTGCAGGAGACATGGCAACGACATGACAGGAGAGCGCGACGAAAACGCCCGCTGAGGCACACTGCGAGCCTTTCGGATGGACAAATCCTATTACCGGTATATCCGACGCCAGGATTTCCTGAACTATCTTTCTCGTGGAGGATAGCAAACCTCCGGGGGTATTTATCGTCAGCATAACGAAGTCCGCATTGTTCTTCCTTGCCAGCGTCAGCGTGTTTTTTATCTGGTAGTATGTGATGGGACCTATCGCACCGTCTATATTGAGAACGTAACCGGTGCTTCCCTCCGCTTTTACCGATGCGGCGGCAAGCAGTATGCAAAACAGTGCGGATAATAAAAACTTCTTCATTTTCATCCTTTCTTATCGCTCACTGTTACATAATACGATATTTGTCCTGTTTTGACAAAAGCCTGTCCGGAGTGTAGAATTTGCGATATGAAAGAGGGTAAATCTTAGTTCCTCGCCTTGAAAGCATATCGGGGAATGTTCGAGATAAATGGAGAAGATGAAATGAAAAAGATTGAGATATACGATACCACCTTGCGTGATGGCGCCCAGGGGGAGTCTGTTGCTTTCACAATCAAGGATAAAATCAGGATTGTCGAGAAGCTTGATGAATTCGGGATAGATTTTGTAGAAGGCGGATGGCCAGGCTCAAATCCCAAGGATGTCTCTTTTTTCAATAAGGTGAAGAACAGAAAATTTGAAAACATAAAAATAGTGGCGTTCGGCAGTACGAGGAGAAAGAATTTTTCCGCCGATACCGATCCGTTTTTGAAAAAACTGCTTGAGAGCGGAGTAGAGGTTATCACGATTTTCGGCAAGTCATGGGATTTGCATGTAAAGGAGGTTTTCAGAATCTCGCCTTCGGAGAACCTGGATATGATAGAGGATTCCGTGAGGTTTCTCAGAAAGGAGGGAAGAAGGGTTTTTTTTGACGCCGAACATTTTTTTGACGGCTACAAGGAGAATCCTGATTATGCCCTGAAAACGCTCGCCGCCGCAGAGTCCGCGGGGGCGGAAAAGATAATACTTTGCGATACCAACGGCGGTTCGCTTCCGTTCGAGATAGAAAAAATAATCGGGAAGGTGGTTTCCGTGACCGGCATTCCTCTGGGAATACATACCCATAATGATTCCGGCCTTGCGGTTTCAAATTCCATAACGGCCGTCAAGGCAGGCGCCGTACAGGTTCAGGGTACCATAAACGGCATAGGAGAGAGATGCGGCAATGGCGACCTTTCCGTCATCATTCCAATCCTGCAATTGAAGATGGGATACACGTGCGTTGACAGCCAGAATCTCGCGCGCCTTACGGAGGTGTCTCGTTTCGTTTATGAAACCGCCAACATGATACCTCCGAGTTCACAGCCTTTTGTGGGAATGAGCGCTTTTGCCCACAAGGGCGGGGTGCATGTGGATGCGGTTAACAAAAACCCCGTGACATACGAACATGTGGATCCTGTGAGGGTAGGCAACAAGAGAAGGGTTCTTATATCAGAACTTTCCGGCAAAAGCACCATACTTCAAAAGGCAAAGAAGTACAACCTTGATAACGATCCTGTGAGCATAAAGAAAATTCTTGATACCGTCACCAGTCTTGAAAACGCGGGGTACCAGTTTGAGGCTGCCGAGGGTTCGTTTGACATTATGGTGAGGAAAACCCTGGGCGAATACAGGAAGCTTTTTACCGTTGAAGGTTTCCGGGTCATTGTGGAGAAAAGAGGGAAAAGGGTTGTTTCGGAAGCAACGGTAAAAATCAGGGTTGGTAAGACGGTTGAGCATACCGCAAGCGAAGGCAACGGCCCTGTGAATGCTCTTGACAATGCACTCAGGAAAGCGCTGGTCAAGTTCTATCCGGAGATAGAGACCATAAAGCTCACCGATTACAAGGTCAGGATACTGCATCCGGAAGAGGCGACCGCCGCGGTGACAAGAGTTGTCATAGAGACTACCGACGAAGACGGTATGTGGGGTACTATCGGGGTTTCCGAGAATATCATTGAAGCATCATGGAAAGCTTTGATAGACAGCGTTGAGTATAAACTTCACAAAATACCGGTATGATTTCATCCTGAGAGCGGTGTACTATATAAGAGTGGTATGTGATTCTTTTATGCCCAGAACAGTATGTTGCCTGTTTTGCCCGCAAAATAGTCGATGAAAAGCCATATGCCGTTGACGACAAACTGCCCGACTATAAGTCCAATGAAAAAGAGTTTGCCTTTTTCGTACACCTGAGATCCCCCGTAACGCAGTATCATGGTTTTTACCAGCCATCCTATGAATATCGAAAACCAGAGTGAGTTGGTCATCATTACGGTTGAAAAAGCGAGTCCCAGCGGGTGGAACGGAAACCACAGGAACCGCGACCGCAATATCTGCATAAAAATGGTCAGCACCGCACCTATTCCGATAAAAAGAACGTAAATTGCATCAGTGCCGACCGGCTGTTTTATTTTTTCCGCTACATACCTCCACGGGTATTGCGGCCCGCCGACAAAGAACCACGAGTTTGCATTTATCGCTCCATACCTGTACCCGAGCAAAAGCGTTGTCCATACGGATGCAAAGAGAGTTACCACAATAGAAAGGATTATTGCCCAGAAAATGATTTTCTTTTTTTGTTTTACTTCCTCGAGCATCTTCAGTCCGTTTGCCACCGAGGCCATAACGAACGTTCTTACATCCGAGGAATAGACAAACGTGAGTCCCAGAGCGCAGAGACCCGAAGGGCCTATTCTTTCGGAGCCGAGCAGGGATGTTGTGGCAACCGGAGATATTACCGGTGCGCGCGTTGCCGCAAGGCCTCCTTCGGCCACGGCCCTTGTAATGCCGATAAATATTATGAAAGCAAAGAAGATGAACAATATCGCAGGCAGTGGAGACAGCCCGCTGATTATAAGCCACGCGAATATGAAGAGAAGCGATACAATCGTTCCCCAGAATGCGACATTGTAGGAAACGATTTCATTCTCATCGGAGGAACAGGGCTCTTTTCTCAACGCCTTTCTCAGCACGCCGGAAAGATTCTTTCTGGAGACGTAAAATCCGTACAGTACTATAACAAGCAGGGAACCGAAAGACTGCCATCCGAGAAGAGGTCTGTCCTCGCTGTACGGCAGAAACTCCGTGATTCCATATCCCATGATATTAAAGAATCCCTGCTGGAATGTTGCGAAAAGGCAGAAAAACCACAGGCTGAAAGCAAGAGGGAGGTTTATAAAATATGCGAAGCCTATCATGGGGAAGCTTATCCTGAACTGGAGCCCCACCGTTCTTCTGAACAAGGGAACAGAGCTTACCAGATTTATCGAAGGCATGAGAGGCTGATAATTATGAAGAGCATTGATGCAACCTATGGTGAAAGGGATAAGGAAACCGAACCAGAAAATACGGTTTTTAAAAATCCCGTTTTCCGATGCGTGGATGAGTTCAATTGGAGTTTTTGTCAGCGGGTAATTCAGTTTTTCGCTTTCAACCCATTGTTTCCTGAGGATGACCATGAGGAAAATCATTACAAGAAATACCGCAAGGATAAGCAACGTCCATGAGAAAAGCGGGGTTATCCATGCCTTCCAGGGTATGGAATGTCCTTTCGGTATACCTTCGAAAAACCACCTGACGGCATCGCTGTCCTGCACGACGGTCCATTTGCGTATGTGGGGCAGTATCAGATGGTCCCACTGGTTCTGGGGCGATGCGTAGTAGAGCGTGCCTGCCAGAAGCGGTACAAGATAAAGGGTCAGTCCCATGGTGGGGATTGAACAGGATACAAGCATCATTATGTATATCAGAATAAGTTCTGCTGAAGAGAACGAGCCTCGTGGAAAATATTTTTTTGAGAGGTAGTTGTACAGCGCCAGCCAGAAAATGAAAAAAATTGCCGCAGGAGTGGTAAAGTCGAGAGCCATGTACGAACCCTGCAAAACCATCAGGTTATAAACGTTGCCTGCGCCTATGCATAAGGAAAGAATTGCTCCAAGAACAACAGCTCTTTTACGAAATCCGTTTCTCATGTGCACGCTCCCTCAATCATAAGTATTTTAACATATCTCTCGCGATAATTCTATATTCAAGGGGAAGAGGATGGCGACAGAAATGCGCGACATTCCTTTTTCATATCCTCGAAGTATCTTGTGTAATACTCCGCAAGTTCCGGGGAATCGATGACAACATTAGTTTCATTGTTCTTCGCCATGGCTGAATATGACCAGTTGGCGCTTCCGATTATAACGAATCTCCTGTCGATTATCAGAAGTTTTGCATGGGTATTTTTCGCGGGGAGGTCAAGATATACCGCTATCCCGTTGTTTGCAAGCAAGGCGCCCGTTTTCAGGTTCTCGCCTGCCGCGTGCGAATCATAATCGCTGTTTGACTGGTTCAGTATCAATTCAACCGTTACACCTCTTTTCTTTGCCGCCATCAGTTCTCTTATGAGCAGATTCGTCGGGCTGGTATCTCTGTACCTGGGGTCATCATAGTAACTTGCATGGAACATTATTATATAGATGGATTTTGTTGATTTTTTCAGCAAGGTAAGAACAGTGTCTTTATATTCTTCGTTGTTGGCAGGGGATATCCTGCCTTCAAAAAATTTTGGAGAAGCATACGCTTTTGAAAAGAGTATAGACAAAAACAGTAAAGCGGTTATGAATTTTCGCATTTAGTTGTCCTGAAATACCCTTATGAGGGAGCGTATGTCAAGCTTTTTCTGGTAGAGCGCCTTGCCTATTATGACGCCGTCCGGTCTGTTCTTAAGGGTTCGCAGCGCGTTTATGTCGGACTCAGTCGTGACTCCTCCGGAGATGATTATTTCCAGGGGTTTCTCTTTGCAATGTGAAACCTTGTTGAGAATTGTCTCCGTTGATTTTACGTCTATTCCATCCAGCGTTCCATCTCTGTCAACGTTGGTGATAATAAACCTCCGGTACCCTTGTTCAAGTAGTTTCCCTATCATGTAGTGCGGGGTCAGGGGGACGGAAACTTCCCATCCGCTCAACGCCGTTTCATCCTTCCTGTAATCTATGGCTACCATTATTTTTTCCTTCAGCCTGCTGTCCAGTCTTTCCATCATATCAGGTTCAGGGAGCTCGATATCTTCCCGAAATTCCTTGCCGCCGCGCTGGTAGAAGAGTTTTATATCGTTTTTTGTAAACCCTTCCTTCATTGCGAGCGGTAGAAGGATGGACGTGCCGATTATGAAGAAATCCACGCCCATGCCGGCAAATTTTTCGACCTGTCCGGATTTCCTTATGCCGCCTCCGAGCTGTATCCTGCATTCCGGCGAATACATGTTCCTGATTTCCGCTATCTGTCTGAGAGCGTCCTCCTCCATTTCCAGTTTTCCGGTATGTGCTCCCCAGAGGAATACGACGTGCAGTCTCTTGATGCCGGCGAGCATATAATCGCGGACAACATCTTGCACGCTGGCCGCATACCGGACGACCTTGCTGAAGTCGCCCTTGTACAGCCGTACAATCTCATTACTTCTTAAATCTACGGCGGGGATAATTAGCATTTTTTCTGATTTTCTCCGTATGTTTGCATTTAGGATAATTTGGACAGGCGAGGAACGTGCCGAATTTTCCTTTTTTCATCGTGAGTGGAACCTTGCAGTCGGGACATGTTCTGTCTCCCACGATTTTCTCGTCAACGATATTCTCTTTGTAGGTGCATCCGGGAAAGTTTGGACATCCGAGAAACATTCCAAACCGCCCCTTTTTTACCGTAAGGGGGACACCGCATTTGGGGCAGGTTTTCTCGCCAGCCAGCACTTCGTCGAATATCTTGCTTGATTTGTCAGCCTCTTTCTCCATCTTCGACAGGAGAGGTTTGTAGCTGTCGTAGAATTCTTTCAGGACAGCTGTCCATTTTATCTCCCCGTCCGCTATCCTGTCCAGGTCATCTTCCATCCTCGCGGTGAAATCAATCTTTATTATGTCCTGGAAAAAATTCATCAGGATTTCATGGACGACCCGGCCTATTTTCAGGGGTATCAATGTGCGTTTTTCCATCTTCACATATCCTCTGTTGAGCAGGATTGAGATGGTTGGCGCGTAGGTCGATGGTCTGCCGATGTTATTCTTTTCAAGGGTTTTTATAAGGGTTGCCTCGGTATATCTCGGGGGAGGGCTGGTCTGGTGTTCTTCCTTCACATACTGCAAAACTTCAAGGAGCTCATCCTTGTTTATTTCCGGGGCAAGTTCTTCGCCCCTGTCTATCTTGGTCTCCCACACTCGCATGAACCCGTTGAATTTAATCGAATTGCTTTCTGCCGTGAAACCGTATATTCCGTTGTTCGCCAGCAGTTTCACGTTGCTCACTTCGGCTTCTTTCATCTGGCTGGCGGTGAATCTTTCCCATATCAGCTTGTAGAGTCTATACTGGTCCTCGGTCAGAGAGTTTTTGATGCCGTCCGGAGTTCTGAAGGACGACGTGGGTCTGATAGCTTCGTGTGCTTCCTGTGCGGACGATGATTTGCTTTTGTAGAAATGCGGTTTTTCAGGAAGGTATTCATCGCCGAAGGTTTCTCTAATATACTGGATAACCTGATGCTTTGCAGGCTTTGCCACCGAAGGGGAGTCCGTTCTCATGTAGGTAATCAGTCCGATATTCTTGCCCTCTATCCCGATTCCTTCGTATAACTGCTG
>JAKJFI010000042.1 GCA_022704985.1 Candidatus Omnitrophota bacterium
TGCAGTAATACGGCATCTGAACCAGAACGTGCAGAAGTCTGCCCCCTATAATCCCCCATATTATTGTCCAGAATATGATTCTCGTCACAAGTTCCGGAGAATAGCCGCGCCGGTAAGCATTATTCTGGACTATCATGCTACAAATGAAAACCCCGACGGCCACGAAAACTCCGTACCAGTATATGACAAAACCGCCGAGATTAAGGAATTCCGGATGCATTTTTACCTATCCCCGACCTTTTGTCGTTGCGAGACCCCGTCTTATGCCGTGACAATCTCAACCGTATTTGCAGATTGCTTCGTCATTCTCGGCATTCCTCGCAATGACAATCAGTATAGGTTTTCTTTTTTATCTGCTTCAGAAAAATAAGTCCTATGCCGGTAACAATGAAAGTATCCGCGAGGTTAAAAACCGGCCAGACGTGAAAATTGATGAAGTCAATCACCGCGCCCGTTACCATCCTGTCTATCAGGTTTCCGACAATACCTCCCATGATTAATCCGAGAGCAACCGCCATCTGCCTGTTGTTGCCTGTGAACCTGTGAAAGTATGCCAGTATCATCAACCCTATCCCGAAGGAAGCGATAATTATCGGAATCCTTATGTCCACCGCGCTCAACATCCCGAAACAGATTCCCGTATTCCTCACGAGAGTAAGAGAAAAATACCTGAAAATGTGAAAAGACGCGAATTCAGCCCCCAGGAACTTGAGTATCCAGCGCTTGGAAAGCTGGTCCAGCAGTATGGACAGAAACATTATTGAATAGAAAATCCTGTATGCCGTGTTACCCTCCGCTTTTCTCCTTCTCGTTCTGGCATTTTATGCAAGACTCTGCATAGGGAAGCGCTTTCAGACGGAGGGCCGGTATATTCTTGCCGCATTCTTCACAAATCCCATACTTGTTTTTTTCTATCTTTTCTATAGCCTGGTCTATCTTTTTAAGGATTTTCCTTGCGGCATCCGAAATATCTATATCCAATCCCTTCTCGAATTCATCGGTGCCGTGGTCGGCTATGTGGGTCGGAATGCCCTTTTCCCCCTTGCCTATGCCCTCTTTGAGATATCCGAGATTGCTGTAGATCCTCTCTTTTTCCCTATTAAGAAGCTCCAGGTATTGCTTTGTTTCTTTTTTGTCCATCTCTTACCCGTCCTCCTTAAACCTGCAACTGCGCTTGTTCCTGCGACTCTTCTTCCCTGGAGACCAGCGCCATATCCATTATCGTATCTCCAGCGGCAAGGTTGATAAGTTTGACGCCCTGGGTATTCCTGCCCACAGCCCTGGCGTCCTCCGCGTTCATTCTTATAACCACGCCCGCCTTGGTTATGAGTATTATCTCATCGCCCGGCTTGACCGCCTTGACACCTATGACATACCCGTTGCGTCCGCCTGTCTGGATATCTATGATGCCCTTGCCGCCCCGTCGCTGTTTCCGGTACCGGTATATCATGGTTCTCTTTCCAAAGCCCTTCGAAGTCGCCGTAAACAGGGACTTTTCCTTCTCGTCTTCCTGGAATATCTCGGAGCCGACAACCTCGTCTTCCTTTTTCTTGAACCGTATACCTATTACCCCTATGGAAACCCTCCCCACCGGAGAAATCTCTTTTTCGGAGAATCTTATGCTCAGACCGTGTTTCGTGCTTAACACAATATCCTGGCTGCCATCGGTCAGCTTTACCTCTATCAATCTATCTTTTTCCCTGAGATTAATCCCCTTGATGCCGCCTTTCCTGGGCCTGCTGTAAGCGCTCAGAGCAGTCTTCTTGACTATCCCGTTTTTGGTCAGCATTAGAAGGAACCTGTCTTCGGCAAACTCTTTAACCGGAATGACCGCCGCTATCCGTTCTCCCGGGTCTATCCTCAACAGGTTTACTATAGGTTTGCCCTTTGCGTTTCTTCCCGCATCGGGGATGAGATACCCCCTCAACCAGTGCACCGTCCCCTTTTCCGTAAAGAACAATATCGTGTCTATCGTGGAGCATATAAAAAGGTGCTTGACGTAATCCTCTTCCTTGGTTTTAACGCCCACAAGCCCCTTGCCGCCCCGTCGCTGTCTCCTGTAGAGGTCAAGAGAACTGCGTTTTATGTATCCTTCAGAAGAAACAACAACCATGATATCTTCCGGATGCACCAGGTCCAGCTCATCAAAATCCTCGACAGAACCGACTATCTCGGTTCTCCGCTTGTCCCCGAATTTCTTCTTGATTTCGGCAAGCTCGCCTTTTATGATAGCCTTAACCTTTTCCGGATTGGAGATTATCTCCTTGAGTTCCTTTATCAGCTGCTTCAGCTCTTCTTTCTCCTGGAGTATCTTTTCCCGTTCTAAACCGGTCAACCTGGCAAGAGGCATGGCCAGAACCGCCTGCGCCTGCTTCTCGCTCATCTTGAATTTTGTTATCAGCGAATCGCGCGCTTCATTATCCAGCGCTATGATAAGTCCGGAGACGATGTGGTCGCGCTCTTCCGCCTTGCGCAGATCGTATGCCGCACGCCTCAGGACTATCTCTTTCCTGTGGTCGAGGAAAAGCTGTAGCAACTGCTTTATGTTAAGGAGTTTCGGCTGTTGGTTCGCAAGCGCAAGATTGATTATGCCGAAAGACGTCTGCAGCTGGGTGTATTTGAATAACTGATTTATTATTATATCCGCATTCTCTCCCCTCTTGACCTCAAGAACCACCCGCATCCCTTCCTTGTCGGACTCGTCTCTCACCTCGCTTATGCCGCTTATCTTGTTCTCTCCGGAAAGACTGGCAATCTGCTCTACCAGACGCGCCTTGTTTACCTCATATGGAAGTTCCTTTATTACGATGGCTTCCCTTCCCTTGCTGTCCTCTTCAACCTCAACCCTGCCTCTTACCGTGATTATCCCCTTGCCCGTGGTATAAGCGCTCTTTATCCCGTCCCTTCCGCAGATAGTCGCGCCCGTGGGGAAATCCGGCCCGGGCAAAACCTTCATAATTTCCTCAATCGTCATATCAGGGTTGCCGATGAGCTCCGTCAGCGCATCCACCACCTCTACCAGGTTGTGGGGCGGCATGTTGGTCGCCATGCCGACCGCTATGCCAGAAGAGCCGTTTATCAGCAGGTTGGGTACCCGGCTTGGCAGAACGACTGGTTCAAGCAACGACTCGTCAAAATTGGGCATGAAATCAACGGTATCTTTCTCTATGTCCGCCAGCAGTTCCATCGCTATGGGAGTAAGACGCGCCTCCGTGTACCTCATCGCCGCAGGAGGATCCCCGTCTATGGAACCGAAGTTCCCCTGACCGTTGACAAGCGGGTACCGCAGGGAAAACTCCTGCGTCATCCGTGCAATGGACTCATATATCGCGGCATCCCCGTGGGGATGGTATTTACCCATTACCTCCCCGACGATTCTCGCGGACTTCTTAAACGGCTTGCCGGGTTCTACGCCTAACTCCAGCATGCCGTAAAGTATTCTCCTGTGCACCGGCTTCAGCCCGTCCCTTGCATCAGGCAGCGCCCTGCCCACGATAACACTCATCGCGTAATCTATGTACGACCCCTTCATCTCTTCTTCTACGCCTACAGGTATTATTCTTTCCTCTTCTCCCATCATTGTCTCCTATACATCAAGATTCTTGACTTCTCTGGCAAACTTCTCTATAAACTCCCGTCTCGGCTCCACCGCTTCTCCCATGAGAACGGTAAATATCTGCTCCGCCTTAGCCACATCATCAAGGGTAACCTGTTTCATCCTTCTCGTATTCGGGTCCATCGTGGTCTCCCAGAGCTGCAGGGGATTCATCTCCCCGAGACCCTTGTACCTCTGCACCGACAATCCTTTTTTACCCTTGTTCTTCAACGCTTCATATAATTCGACAAAATCGTATTTTTCCTGCCGGTCTTCTCCGTCCTTGAGAACAAATATCTTATCCGAGGGATTTTCCATTACTATCCCGTTTTCCTCGAGACGATTGAGTATTTTTTCAATATCCCTCGCTTCGTAAATCTCTATCAGCTTGTAATTGGCATCTCCGTTGGAAAAAAGGTCCACCTGGTCCTTGTTCTGCTTCTCCATGAATTTGGAAAGCTCCTTGTCCGTCGCAAAGAATTCTTCCTTGTCTCCGTACTTCATCCAGTAAAGAGGGATTACCTTCTTTGACTTGCGATACCTGAAAAGACTGTCCAGGCCGATACCCTTGTTTTCAAGACTCTTATAGATTTCGTTGAACCTCTTGCTCAGGGCTCCGAGTTTCACCGCGCTGTCGTTCCCCGCAGGTTCGGATTTACCGTTTTTCTGCACCAGAAGGGAAACATTCTCCTTCGCCATCTGAATCAGCATCTTATCCATATCCGCCTCTGTATCAACGTATGTCTCCTTCTTCCCTTTCTTGACCTTGTACAGCGGCGGCTGGGCGATAAATACGTATCCCTGCTTGATAAGCTCGGTCATCTGTCTGTAGAAGAAGGTAAGCAGAAGCGTCCTTATATGCGCTCCGTCAACGTCGGCATCCGCCATTATTATAATCTTTCTGTATCTGGTCTTGGTCACATCAAATTCCTCGCCGACCCCTCCTCCTATCGCGCCTATCATCATCTTGACTTCTTCGTTATTCAGCACCTTTTCAATCGACGCCTTTTCCGCGTTGATTATCTTGCCTCTCAAGGGCAGTATCGCCTGAAAGAACCTGTCCCTGCCCTGCTTTGCGCTTCCTCCCGCAGAATCTCCCTCAACTATGAAGATTTCTCGCTGCGCGGGGTCTTTGACCGTACAGTCTGCAAGCTTTCCCGGCAAAGCGCCGGTCTCCGAAAGCTTTTTTCTCGTTAATTCTCTTGCTCTCCTTGCCGCATCCCGCGCTTTGGCGGTCATTATGCACTTGTTTATGATTTCTCTTGCAGGCTCCGGGTTTTCTTCGAGAAAGGTTACTACCTGTTCCGATGTTATCCCGTCAACGAGGAACCTTATCTTGGAGTTGCCCAGCTTTGTCTTCGTCTGTCCCTCAAACTGGGGTTCGGCCACTTTCACGCTTATAACCGCCGTCAACCCTTCCCTGATATCTTCGCCGGCAAGCAGATTATCCGTAATAAACCCGTTATTTTTTCCGTATTCGTTTATGGCGCGGGTCAACCCTCCCCTGAATCCCGTTATGTGGGTTCCGCCCTCTTTGGTATTTACGTTGTTTGCAAAGGAAAGGACAGTTTCACTGTAACCGTCGTTGTACTGGAATGCGACCTCCACTTCGCATTCCTTCTCCTCTTTCTTGAAGTATAAAGGCGTGGAAAAGAGAACTTTCTTGTTCTTGTTAAGGTGCTCAACGAACGAAACCAGCCCGCCGTCATACTTATATTCTTCCTTCAGCCCCTTTCTCTCGTCTTCGAATACTATCTTTATGCCTGCGTTCAGGAAAGCCAGCTCCTTAACCCTTCCGGAAAGAATCCCGGCGTCAAAATCCAGGGTTTCAAAAATCTCTTCGTCCGGTTTGAATGTAACCTTTGTTCCTGTGGTCTGTGTCTTTCCTATCGGCGTCACCTCTGTCACCGGCTTGCCCCTCTGGTACCTCTGACGGTAAACCTTGCCGTCTCTCTTGACCACTACCTCAAGCCATTCCGAAAGCGCGTTGACAACCGAAACCCCTACGCCGTGAAGACCTCCGGATACCCTGTACGCCTTCTTGTCGAACTTGCCTCCGGCGTGCAGAACAGACATGATTACTTCGAGAGCCGGCCTTTTCTCTGTCTTGTGTATGTCAACCGGCACCCCCCTGCCGTTATCCGATACGCTGACACTGCCGTCGGCGTGCACGACAACGCTGATTTCGTTGCAGAAACCCGCCATCGCTTCGTCTATGCTGTTGTCTATGACCTCGTATACGAGGTGGTGCAGACCGGAGATAGAGGTATCCCCGATGTACATCGCGGGCCGTTTTCTTACGGCCTCAATTCCGCCCAGCACCTGTATAGTGGTCGCATCGTATTTCTGTGTACTTCTCTTCTCCATTTTTACTCACTCTCCCGATTGTTTAAAAAAACCAAAGAAAACACTATATAGTACCTTTTTTCCCGTCCCCTGTCAAACCGCTTTTGAACACTTGCGCTTGTGCGCGGAATGGGATAAAATGGGGACATGAAAGCAGACCTTAGAAGAACCTACGATGCCATACATTACTTCAGGACTATAAATCCCCGGACATACCAGCTGATGGGTTATCTCGGATACAACAAAGAGACGGAATTCGAGAATACTCATGGCAGGTGGACAGTGTACGTAAAAAAAGAATTCTCCTTCCCCTTTTTCAATGCCGGATACTCATCCCCGGTAAACAGGTTTACCGCCGTGTACAGGGGCAACAACGGCAGAAATATGTGCGTTTACGGTTCTTTTGAAACGCAGAATACAGACGACATCAGACAGAACCTTCTTATCCTTACCGATACCATGCTTGCGCCGGTGGAGAAATTCCTCGGCATACCGGTAGCGCTCACGGAGGAAAATGCGCAGGACTACGGTTATATCCGAGGGGTAATCTTCGGCAGCATACTTATCATCGCCGACTTTGTCTATTCCTGGACATTCAAGCTGAATGAAGGCATCCTGACGGGTTTCATCGAGTACATAAAACGGGTCTATGACGGCAATCCCGCGCTGGCAAATTCTATCGGGTTCGCATGGACCGGCATGTATTTCGGCCTGCCGCTGATACTGATGCCGATACTCTACGGAAACTACTGCGTAAGGAGAGCGGCTCGGGTGAGACAGCAGAAACTTCAGAAGATAGAACGTCTCCTGACCGGATACGAGTTCGGAGTAAACGCTGAAAAGGCGCTTGACGAAGAACTTGCAACCATAATTGACGAGAAGAAAAAGGCGGTCATTTACGATGAGATAATGAAGGTGAGCAATAACCTCTCCAGGGAGGACTTCGAAACTCTTTACATCAGAATAAGGGAAGGATTCCTGTCGCCCGATGCACTGCTCAAGTTCATAAACGACCTGCAAGAGATGGCTGGGGAAGACCTCCCCTTTGAGAAATTTGTGGAAATTGTTACAAGGTACCACAAAGCAGACCTCATAACCGAGCTAAAAATCAAACCCCTGTGATAGCCTTCCAAACCCGAAATCCTGAATTCGAAATTCTAAATTCCAACGCTCCCGGATATTCCTGTTTGAATCTTGAATTTTTATTGTAGTTTGTTTAGAGTTTAGTGGTTTTTAGGATTTCTTAAACACGCCCATGCCTTCCATATGCGTGGTATGAGGAAAGAAATCAGCGCAGTACAGCTTCTTCAGTTCGTACCCGCCTGCTTTTAATTCCGCGGCGTCCCTGGCAAAAGCTGCCGGATTGCATGATACATAAATGAGAGCTGGCGCATCGACCGCAAGGACATTTTTCAGCGCCTTGCCGCTTAATCCTGCCCGCGGCGGGTCAACGAGCACAACACCGGCGTTTTTTCCAA
>JAKJFI010000043.1 GCA_022704985.1 Candidatus Omnitrophota bacterium
CTCGGAGAACAGGCGCTGACCCCTTCCAGAATCTATACAAGAGCCGTGCTGGAGATGTTTGACCTTGTCTCGGCGGTCATTCACGTTACCGGCGGCGGCATACCGGGAAAGCTCGGCAGAATCCTTGCCATGAAAAACTGCGGAGCTGAGATTACCGTCCCGTTTGAGCCGTGCGAACTCATGCTCTACTGCCAGAAGCTGGGCGGCGTTCAGGATGCGGAGGCATACAAAACATGGAACATGGGACAGGGAATGCTTCTTGTAACGGACAAACCGGACAGGATTGCCGCCATCGCCTCAAAACATAAAATCCGCGCAAAGGTTATAGGCGAAACCACCGGAAAGGCAGGGATAAGGATAGTCAGCAGGGGGTACTTCTCCTCAGGCAAAACCCTCTCATTTTAAATCCTGGTGCCGGTGGTGGCCCTGGAGATAGAAACGTGCTTGATTCCCTTAAATGACTTAATGGCGTTATAAAGGGCTTTTATATTTTCAACCTTCCCTTTCAGAACTACAATCTCAAGGCAGTTGTCGTGGTCCATGTGTACGTGCTGGGTTGAAATTATGGAGTGGTGGAAATCGTGCTGTACTTCGGTAATCTTCTGGACAAGCTCCCTTTTGTGGTGGTCATAAACCATCATGATACAGCCGGCGACGGTTTCGCCCTTCGCCCATTCTTCCTCTACGAAACGTTCCCTTATGATGCCTCTTATCGCTTCAGAGCGGGTCTTGTATCCTTCCCTTGCAAGGAACTCGTCAAACCGTTTCAGAAGCTTCTCTTCCATCGAAACGCCGAACCTTATAATCCTGCCCATATAATCCCTCCTCTTCACGTCATTGCGAGCGTTTTCTGCGCGGCAATCCGGTTTTTGCAGCGGCGGCTTTTACACAACTTTCTCGCAATGCCAAGCGCGCATACGTATTTTATCTTATACGGAGATATGTTACAATTCTGGGATACCCCCTATCCTCTCCCTCGTGAGAAAGGATTAAGGCAGGGTGAAAGCGGGATATATAAATGAAAGCGAAAATCAAGACCCCTCGCGATGCAAGAAAACAAGCGACCGTTCCGGGCAAGAAGGTTATCTGCATAATACCCGCAAGGTACGACTCCGCGCGCCTCAAGGGCAAGGTGCTTTACCCGATAAACGGCAAGTCAATACTGGAAAGGGTTTACAACAGGGCAAAGCTTGTGAAGAACTTCTCCGCCATCTACATCGCCACCGACCACGAAAAGATAGCTGAAGCCGCGGAGAAGTTCGGGGCGAAGACCATAATGACCTGCGGCAAGTACCTCTGCGGAAGCGACCGCGTGGCGGATGCGGCAAGGAAGCTTGACGCTGACATTATCGTCAACATACAGGCAGACGAGCCCTATATACCGATTGAAGCGGTTGAGAAACCCCTGCACATGCTAATTGAGGATAAGAGACTTTCTGTAACCACCGCCGCAACAAAGATAAGGAAAACAGAGGAACTGTACGACCCCAACATCGCAAAGATAGTCCTCGACAGGGACAATTTTACGCTCTACTCTTCGCGCTCGCTCATCCCTTATCCGAACATCTACTTTTCCGACAAGAAACCTTCCTCGCTTAAAAATGTCATTTTCTACAAACATATCGGGGTATATCTTTTCAGGAAGAGATTCCTTCAGAAATTCGCAAAATTGCCGGCCTCGTTCCTGGAGAAGACCGAGAGTCTTGAGCAGTTGCGGATAATCGAGAACGGGTACAAGCTCAAGGTAGCTGTCATTGCGCAGGACTCGCCATGCGTCGACACCCTCAAAGATATCAAGCGCATCGAAGGTAAATCCTGATAACGGCGCCCCTCTCCTCCGAGGAGAGAAGCAACAAAAAAGTGGTGTGAGGTTATTTAGATGCGTCTGGAAATTTTGTAGGCTTCCATCAATCCTCTTGCCTTGTTCTGCGTCTCAGTGAATTCCTTTTCCGGCACCGAATCGGCAACGATGCCAGCACCCACCTGTATATAAACCCTGTCATCTTTTATCACAGCGGTTCGTATGGTTATGCAAAAATCCATGTCCCCCTGCAGGCTGAAATATCCGGCGGCGCCTGCGTAGGGACCTCTCTTCACCGGCTCAATCTCCTCTATTATCTCCATCGCCCGTATCTTCGGTGCGCCGGAGACCGTTCCTGCCGGGAATGACGCCTTGAGCAGGTCGGTCGCCTTCTTGCCGGATTTCAATGTCCCTTCAACATTGGAGACGATGTGCATCACATGCGAATATTTTTCAATGGTCATCAGCTCGGTTACCTTCACGCTTCCGGGCTTGCAGACCCTTTTCAGGTCGTTCTTTCCAAGGTCAACCAGCATTATGTGCTCCGCCCGTTCCTTCTTGTCTTTCAGGAGCGATTTTTCCAGCCGCTTCTCATCCCTTTCGTTTTTGCCCCTCGGCCTCGTGCCCGCTATGGGACGTACGGTCGCGGTGCCGCCTTCCAGCTTCACCAGTATCTCCGGCGAAGAGCCTACAAGCTTGACCTCTCCGGCTTCAAGGTAAAACATATAAGGCGAGGGATTGACCGAACGCAGTGCCCTGTAAAAACTGAATGGCGCCGTGTCAAGCCTCTTCTCCCAGCGCTGGGAGAGCACGGTCTGTATTATGCCCCCTTCTTTGATATGCTTCTTGGCGGTCTTAACCGATTTCACAAAATCTTCCCGCTTGAAGTTGCTCTCAAACGGTTTATCCTCCGGTTTTTCCTGCGGCTCGACAAGAAAGAGCGGCTTTTCTATCTTCTTCCTGAGACAGGACAGCCTTTCCAGCCCGTCATCATAAGCTTCTTTCGGGGAGGCAAAATTCTTCGGAGCAACATTTGAAACCAGTATAATTTTCCGCTTGAAGTGGTCAAAGACAACCATGTCGCCGGCAAACATGAAAAAGAAGTCCGGACAAGACAGGTCATCCTTCAGGGTATCGGGCAGTCTCTCTATCTGCCTGACGAAATCGTAAGAAAAATAACCTATAAGCCCCCCCGTAAAACCCGGCAGAAAATCATAGGCGGGCGCCCTGTTTTCTTCAAGGATATTATCTATCACACCGGTAGGGTTGTCCGAAACGAGGGTCTTTCTCTCTCCGGTAAGATTGTTATAAATTTCTGCTTCCTTACCTTTGCCCCTAACAACAAAATCCGGGGAAGTCCCAAGGAACGAGTACCTTCCAGTTCTCTCCTCCTGTTCGGCGCTCTCAAGCAGGAAGCTGTAACTTCCCTTCCTTACCTTGAGGAACGCGGATACCGGAGTCTCAAGATCTCCCAGAATTTCGGCGCAGAGCGGCACCCTTGGAGCCGCCCCTGCCAATGACATAAAGTTTCCGTACGACGGGAATATGTCCATACTGCTTACTCTTCAACAATGATAGCCTCCACCGGACAACTCTCCGCGGCTTCCTTTACCTTCTCAGCAAGCTCCGCGGTGATTTCTGTCGGCTTTACGACAGACATCGTTTCCGGCATTTCAAAGACTTCCGGACATACATCCACGCACAACCCGCAAGACGTACAAAGACTTTCATCAATCGTTACTTTCATCATGCCTCCTTTGCCCCTGTTTGTCCCGAGCGCATCATAAGAGAGAAACCTGTTTTCTCTCTTTACCTATCATGTCTCGAACATGGAGGGCTGATAATTTTGTTTTTCTGCTTTTCCCGCAAGATTTTAATACCTGTCTATTATTTTGTCAATACTTGTGGTAAAATATGTTTTTTCGAGCGAAAATCATCTGTGCAGAGCAAAGGAGATTTTGACAATGGATTATTCGAAAACGGTCTACCTGCCGCAGACATCCTTCCCCATGAAAGGAAACCTTCCGGAGAGAGAGCCGGAGTTTCTGAAACTCTGGGAAGAGAAGAACATCTACGGAAAGGTATCTGAAAAAAATGCAGACAAGCCCCCGTACATACTGCATGACGGGCCGCCTTACGCCAACGGGAACATACACCTGGGCACCGCCCTGAACAAAATTCTCAAGGACGTCGTGGTCAAGTACCGCTCCATGCAGGGCTTTTACTCGCCATACAAACCCGGCTGGGACTGCCACGGGATGCCGATAGAACATCAGGTATTCAAGGAGATGAAGACCCATAAGAACGCGGTCAACGTCCCGGAGTTCAGAAAGAAAGCCGCCGCCTACGCAATGAAATTCATGGACATCCAGCGCAACGAGTTCAAACGCCTGGGAGTGCTCGGCGACTGGAACAATCCCTACCTCACGCTTGCCCCCGACTACGAGGCCGACATAATAAAAGCATTCGGACAGCTGGCGCTCGACGGTTACATATACCAGGCATACAAGCCGATATACTGGTGCATCTCCTGCGAAACGGCGCTGGCGGAGGCGGAGATAGAATACGAGGATACAAAAGCGCCCGCCATATACGTGAAATTCCCCGTAGCGCAGGGAGAGGAAAACGCATCGTTCCTCATATGGACGACTACCCCCTGGACACTGCCGGCAAACACAGCGATAGCCGTGCATCCGGAACTGCAATACGTTCTTGCTGAAACGCAGGAAGGCAGGTTCATACTGGCGGAAAAACGGCTTGAGGATGTCATGGGCAAGCTGGGACTAAAATATTCCATAATAAAGACTTGTCCGGGTGAACAGCTGCAGAACTTCCAGTACGATAATCCCCTGGTGACAAGACGCTCCAGAGTTATCACCGCGGACTTCGTATCCTCCGAGGATGGAACCGGATGCGTACATTCGGCGCCCGGCCACGGAGAAGAGGATTACTATGCCGGGTTGAAAAACAACCTCGAAATACTCTCGCCGGTTGATGAAAAGGGCAGGTTCACCGCGGAAGTTGAGGAGTTCGCCGGACAGAATATTTTTGATGCAGACGCTCTCATAATACAGAAACTGAAAGACACCGGCGCTCTCTTTTTCAGCGAGGAGATAACACACTCATACCCGCATTGCTGGCGATGCAAAAAGCCGGTCATCTTCAGAAGCACCAGACAGTGGTTTATCAAGATAGACCATAACGGTCTGCGAGACCTGATGCATTCGGAGATAGACAAAACCCGGTGGGTGCCAGCGGAGGGCAAAAACAGAATATCTTCTATGGTGGGCTTAAGACCGGACTGGTGCCTGTCAAGACAGCGCCTGTGGGGAGTACCCATACCGGTATTCTATTGCGAAGCGTGCGATAAACCCGTCATAACGAAAGAGACCGTTGAACATGTGGAAAAAATTATCAGGAAGAACGGGTCGGACATATGGATGGAAAAAACTGCGGCAGAACTCCTTCTCGAAAAGTTCACCTGTCCGTTTTGCGGCAACGGCGACGGCAAATTCCGCAAGGAAACCGACATACTGGACGTATGGTTTGACTCCGGATGCAGCCACCTGGCGGTGTTGAAGGAGACCGACGGACTGCGATGGCCGGCAGACCTTTATCTTGAAGGAAGCGACCAGCACAGGGGATGGTTCCAGACATCCATAATCACCTCCTGCGGCATAAAGAAACAGGCGCCGTACAAAACCGTGCTTACGCATGGGTTCGTGGTGGATGCAAACGGCAGGAAGATGAGCAAGTCCCTGGGCAACGTCATAAAACCCGAAGAGCTGATAAAAAAATACGGCGCCGAGATACTGCGGTTGTGGAGCGTGACGGAAAACTACCAGCAGGACGTAAGGATATCCGACGGCATCGTTAAGAACGTCGTCATGTCTTACAGGACCGTCCGAAACACCCTGCGGTACCTGCTTGGCAACCTCCATGACTTCTCCCCGGAAAATGCGACGCCCCCGGAAGAACTGACGGGCGTGGACAGGTGGGCTATAGAGAAGCTGAAGGAAACGGTGAATGATGTAACCGCCCATTATGAAAAGTTTGCATTCAACAAGGCATATGAACAGCTTTACAACTACTGCAACCTGTACCTTTCCTCCTTCTATCTGGACCACCTGAAGGACCGGCTTTATACCTGCGGAAAGAATTCCGCCGAAAGAAGAAGCGGGCAAACAGCCCTTTACCATATATTCAACGCGCTTGTCAGGATGCTTGCGCCCATTCTTTCTTTCACCGCAGAGGAGGCATACCAGATGATTCCATGGGGGAAGGAACATGAAAGCGTGTTCATGGAGGACTGGCCCGGACAGGAGACGGCTGACACGGAAATCCTGGCAAGGTGGGAACGCTTTTTTGAGTTGCGGAAACAGGTGCTGAAAAAGATAGAAGAGCAGAGAGAGGCAAAGGTCGTGGGAAGCGGGCTTGAAGCCAAAGTCAGCATTTCCGCGGACAAAGAAACGTTGGAATTTCTGAAGTCCTTTGAAGAACTGCCCGGCCTTTTCATCGTCTCCGAGGTAATCCTTTCCTCTATCTCCTCTCACCGGGAGGGAGAGGGACAGGACGAAGGAGATAGCCCCTTAACCATCACCGTGGAAAAAACCTCTTTCGGCAAATGTAAGCGTTGCTGGGTGTGCTTCCCTGAGGTGGATGCAAACGACCCGGCGCGGGAAATCTGCCCCAAATGCAAAAAAGCCCTCACAGACGATGGAATACATAATTGACGCCTATAACCTAATCAAAAGCAGTTTCTTGAGGGAGCACGAACGCAGGGGGTCCATAGACCGCGCAAGGGACGCTCTTTTCAACATTCTCCTGGACTACAAGAGAAAACATCCTTCGGTCGGCTTCACCGTGGTATTCGACGGATTCCCTCCCTCGCAGGGGTTTTGCCTGCATGACAGCAAGATAAGAATTCTTTTTTCCGGGGACATAACCGCGGATGAAACCATCAGGCTTCTCATGGGAAAGAACCAGGATAGCAACAGATTCAGGACGGTCGTATCGGACGACAGAGGAGTGCTGGACAGCGGCCGACTGCTGGGAAGCAGAATTCTGAAAGTTGCGGAGTTCATGGCACTTGTCTGCCCGCCGGCGAGAAAAACGAAGCAGTCCGCATACGAAAACAGCCCTGATATAAACAGGCTGAAAATAGAAAAGGAACTCACGGAACACTACAAAATAAAATCATAACCTCTCACGACTTGTCATTGCTCGGATTGAGATTGCCATGGCGCAAAACGCCTCGCAATGACGGAGGAGCGAAATGAAAAAGCTGGAGAAGAAACTGAAGGTCATGTTTGACAAAGAGGACGCGGCTCGGGAAAAATCCCTGAAACTCTCGCGCGAGATAGGCAGGATGGCGGCAGACTCCATCAAGAAGATTCACCAAAGGCAGTATGCCGAGGCCGAAAAAGAGATGAAAGAGGCCCTGTCCATATTGAAAAACGCCAGGGACGCGCTGAAGAACTTCCCGGAAATAAGGTATGCCGGTTTCCTTCACGCGGGAGAAAAAGAACTCGCCGAGGCGG
>JAKJFI010000044.1 GCA_022704985.1 Candidatus Omnitrophota bacterium
GGAGGGGGTGGGATTCGAACCCACGGTACGGCCTTTTGACCGTACAACGGATTAGCAATCCGCCGCACTCGGCCAACTATGCGACCCCTCCGTGCCGCAATTATCAAGGACTTGCGTGAATTTGCGGTTCTCTTCTTTTGCCTCTGGTGTTCAAATAATAGTGTCAATTTGTTGCATCTATATCTAACCCTAATATTATACTGCAATTTTCAAGAATGTCTATAATGCTCGGGGACTGTGCTGCAATTCAGGGCAAGACAAGGTAAAAATAAACAGCAGGGTGGTCTGCTTTTACTGGCTTTATAGTACAGACTCTGTATCTCATGGATGGGAAGGATAAGGGTTAGAATGGTTGTAATGGCGGAGGGTGAGGGACTCGAACCCCCATGTCCTTGCGGACGGCGGATTTCAAATCCGCTGCCTTACCAATTAGACTAACCCTCCGTAGAAAAGCTTCTGTATAATATACTCTTTTTTGCGATTCTGGACAATTTTGGTTATAAAGGCGGGCGTTTATGCAACGTTTCGGAGCAGATGGAAAAGAGAGGGGTCAGAGAAATTTATGAAATGACCGAGGGTTTGTCCGGCTGGAACGCCAGGGCGTTCCTGCAGTGAAATAGTGTTTACAACAGCAGTGTTCCGTAAAACATCCGGAAAAAAAGCCGTTCATAACAAGGATTTCACACAAGCGCTGTACCGTTTTTGAGACTCAGTCAAAAACTTGCCAACGCAAGAAGAAACTTGACAATAATAATATGGCATGATAACATGTAATCATGAGAAACCCGACTTTGACATTGAAGCACCCGGAAGCAAGTAGAGAGCGTCTTCTGGCTTATGCGCATGAAGTTCCCGGAGCGTATGTCGGAATAAAAATAGCGGCTTTATTGCTGACCCAGGAAGGTCAGAGGCCGGGTTGGACGACGCGTGTGCTGGGATTGACTCGGCAGAGTTTGAATATATGGATGCACAGAGTCAACGATGAAGGATTAAAGGGGTTGGAGGCAAAACCGAAGTGCGGCCGTCCTACCCGTCTAAAACCCAAAATACGCAGTCAGTTGAAGGCGCATCTGGAGAAGTCGCCGTCTGACTTTGGACTTAAGAAGGAACAGTGGGATGGTCCGACGCTTGTTGTCCACCTTAAAAAAACTTTCGGAATATGTTTAAAGGTTCGTCAGGCGCAATACTGGATGCGACGTTTGACGAAGCACGGTTTAGAACGTTCCGGTCAGTCCAGAGGCAGAGACTGAAACCTGCAGTATAAAGTAAATCCGAAAGACGAAATTCCGTGAAGCTTCCCACTGAATCATCAAAACGCAAACTTGGTGTTCCGTTGCGTTTTGAAAAGACCTGTAAAAAGTGAGTTTGTCAAGTTAATAATTGCGTCGCAATGGCTGATTCATGTCGGGTAAGGTTTCATGACAATATGGAATGCTGTCAAAAAAGGGAATGTGCAAAAGGTAGAATTGTGCCGGATGGCAGTTGCGTTTTGGGATTGTTAAACAATCCAGGAGGTTTCGACATGAAGAAATCCCTGTTATTTGCAGTGCGAAAAGGCAAGAAAGAGGATGTCAGGTTTCTGATAGAGAAGGGCGTGGATATCAATGCCGGAGACAGGGATAACATGACTCCACTTCACTGGGCATCTGCAAAATGTCATGATGAAATTGTCAAATTGCTGGTTAATACGGGCGTTGATGTCCATGCAAAGACAGTATTTGGCGAGTGGACGGCTCTGCACATGGCATCTGCGTATGGCTTCACTGACATTGTAAAGATTCTGATAGAAGCGGGTTCTGATGTCAACGCAAGAGACAGGAATGACTGGACACCTCTCCACTGGGCGGCTTTTTCCAGGAACATTTCGCGCGACCTTGTTGAGTTGCTGTTGAATAGCGGGGCTGACATTAATGCGATGTCTAAAAATGGGACATCAACGGAACTCGCGGAGGCGCATAATAATACGCATATTGCCGCAATCCTTAAGGACTATATTTCCAATGCAGGGATGAGCAGGAGTAGCGATATGCGGAATGAAATTTACGGGAGGGAATGATGACAATATTCAGGGCAATGAAAGAAAACGACCTGGCAAAAATAAAAGAGTGTTTCTCTAAAGGATTCGATGTCAACGAACGGAATCATGAAGGCTTGACGCCGCTTGATGTGGCGGTTAAGGAAGGCGATTTGAAAGTTGTCGGAATGTTGTTGGACAAAGGTGCTGACGTGAACGTGAAGGATAAGGATGATTTCACCCCGCTTCACTGGGCAGTTGCAAAAAAAAAGGCGGGCGTCATAAGTTTGTTGTTAGAAAATGGTGCGGATGTTGACGCGCGCGACAAGTTCAGCTGGACCCCTCTTCATCTGGCAGTTCTTAATGGTCTTTCGGATATTGTGGAACTGTTGGTATCTCACGGAGCAGATGTAGATGTGAAAGACTTAAAAGGCAGGACGCCTCTCCATGTTGCCGTACAGGAAAGGAACCTTAAGAATGTGGAGTTTTTGCTGCAGAACGGCGCAAATGTCAACAAAAAGGATAAGGATAATCTTACACCATTCAAGTTGGCGCTTATCACAAGAAATGCGTCAATCGCAGGTATTCTGAAACAGCACGGAGCAGAGTATTGATAATTCCACAGGGGTTATTATAATTCGGGACTGAATCCTCTCCGGTTGTTCGGAGCGAAGGCCGCATTATCCACGATTTCTTCAGGGGTTGCAAAGCTCGTGTTTACGATGTATCAGTTGTTTTCCATTGCGGTTCTATGCGTAAGTGTTGTTATTCGCTATCATAATACGCAGAGAACAGTTTTCTGCATTACTTCTTGCCGGAAGGCGCCTGCACTTTCGGCGTTACCTTCTTGTTCCTGTCTTTCTGGAACAGCTCAACCTCTTTTACCAGGTTCAGGTTCTTGTCAAACTTCATAAGCCTGTTCCCCGACAGTATTATTACTCCGCCGTTGTCTGAGGAGACCATGGATGTCTGCGGCTGTGTGTGCATCGGGCCCATCTGCCGGTATTCCATCATGCCCGGTCGCATTCCCTGTTCCATCATCCCGCGCTGTTTCATCATCGGGCGCATCGTCCCCCTGCCGTCCTGCTTCATCCGGTTACCCGTTTGCGGGAATGTCAACCGTTTTCCGTCTGCGGTCGGCTGTCCCTGCTTTTGTGCCTGCTGGGCGAACGCTATGCCTGTGACTAACAATGCTGCAGTCAATCCTTTCAATATGTTCTTCATATCTATCTCCTCGTATGATACCCACAAAATGTGAGTACATTGATATTTTTCAACATATATTTAGATACGGCAGAATATAAAAAGTTTAGTAAGGGGCAAAGAGGAAACTGCCGCTCTCCGGAACTTGCATTGTCGCAGGAGAGCGGGCGAATAGCGAAATACGGTTGACCCGAAGGATGAAAAATGAAAGAATTGTATTGCCGTCAGAGAGGAAATTATGAGCGGGGAACTCAAGAAAAAGATAAAAGAATATGCAGCGCAGTCGGGGTTTTCGGCGTGCGGGATAGCCGCGACTGACGATTTTCCGGAATATGCGACCGCACTGGATAGGCTGGTGAAAAAATTTCCAGAAACTGAAGCTCTTTACTGCCAGATGTACAGGCGCGCAGGATTGAAGGAGAGATTTCCCTGGGCAAGGTCTATAATTGTGTGCGTGAGAAGTTACGGCAGGTACAGGATACCGCGTGAGGTGAAGGGACATATAGGGCGCAACTATCTTTTTGACTGCAGGATACCGGAGAATCCCGACTACCCGATGATAAAGGATTTTACGCTGTGGCTGAAAGCATGCGGGATGAAGGTGCGCAAAGGGGGTGTTCCCGACCGTCTTGCGGCGCAGAAGGCGGGGGTGGTATCTATCGGCAAGAATAACTTTGCCTTTTCCGGCGGTTACGGTTCATGGATAAATATTGTGACATGGCTTGTGGATGCGGATATTGTACCGGACCGGCCGTCTGCCGGTTCTGTGTGTCCGCCCGGATGCAAAAAATGTATTGAAGCATGTCCAACCGGAGCGCTTGTGGAGCCGTATACGATGAGGATGGACAGGTGTATCGCACACCTTACTTATGGAGCGTCTCAACCGCTGGATTCGGAACTGGAAAAGAAAATGGGCGGATGGATATACGGATGCGATGTGTGCCAGGAGGTATGTCCGCTCAACAAAGATGCATGGCAGGGAAATGAGAATCTTCCATATCTTGAAAAAATATCCCGTCTGCTGACTCCGCAGGCATTAAGTGTTATGGATGAGAAGACATACCGTGAGATTGTACATCCGCTCTTTTATTACATACCCGAAGAAGACATTAAACGCTGGGTCGTCAACGCAAAGCGGGCGGTGGCGTCAGGAGCGGCTATGTCGTGAGGCGCAGGCAACGGAAAGGTAAAAAGATAAAGAAACTGTTGGAGATTACAAGGAAAATGGGGGACAGGTAAATGAGTAAGCTGGCGGTTTTCGGAGGAGAAAAAGCGGTAAAATCGGAAGCGGGAGATATGTTCAGGTGGTCCAGAGTTACAAAGGAGATGGAGGATGGGGTACTGGAAGTGCTGAGGACAGGTTCCATGTCAGAAAGCGATTTGACCATGAAATTTGAGAGGGGTTTTGCGGACTGGCACGGCATGACGTACGGGCTGGGATGCAATACAGGAACCGCGGCGTTGCACTGCGCCTTCTTCGGAATCGGTATCGGGAAAGGCGACGAGGTTATCTGTCCGTCAATTACTTACTGGGCTTCCTGTCTGCCGGTTTTTTCTCTCGGCGGTACTGTGGTCTTTGCCGACATAGACCCTGAAACCCTCTGTATCGACCCGGCGGATGTTGAAAAAAGGATAACCGAAAGGACAAAGGCGATTCTCGTAGTGCACTACTGCAGCAGGCCGGCCGATATGGATAGGCTTACCGCTGTTGCCCGGAAACATAACCTGAAAATAGTCGAGGATGTTTCCCACGCTCACGGGGCTTTGTATAAAGGAAAGATGGTTGGAACTTTCGGAGAGGTCTCTGCATTCTCCTGCATGAGCGGCAAGTCTTTCGCCATAGGCGAAGCCGGGGTCATGCTCACCAACGAAAAGGAGATATACGAAAGGGCGGTTGCTTTCGGCCATTACGAGAGGCACGAGGGGCTTACGATTCAGGAATTGCTAAAGGGAGCGGGTCTGCCGTGGGGCGGGTACAAGTACCGGATGCACCAGATGTCTGCGGCGGTTGGGCTGGTACAACTGAAAAAATACCCTTCAGAGATGGCGGAGATAGACAGGGCGATGAATTATTACTGGGACAGCCTTGAGGGCCTGCCCGGCATCAGGTCTCCAAGGCCTCCTGAGGGTTCCGGTTCAAGCATGGGCGGGTGGTATTCTTCAATAGGGCACTATAGAAGCGGGGAACTGGACGGACTTTCAATAACAAGGTTCTGCGAAGCCGTGCAGGCTGAGGGAGGCGGCATAAGTTCGGGCTGTAACATGGCGCTGCACCTGCATCCCTTGTTGAACACGCTGGATGTCTATAGTGACGGACGGCCTACCGTTATAGCAAATTCCGCGAAAGACATACGCGGGTTCGGAGGCCCGTTGCCTGTGAGCGAGGGTATCCAGTCGAAGGTTTTCAGGGTGCCGTGGTTCAAGAGTTACAACGGAAAGGTTATAAGGGAATATGCCGGTGCGGTTAGGAAAGTGATAGAGAACTATAAGGAATTGCTGAAGGACGACCCGGGCAATCCGGAGAAGATGGGAAGCTGGAGTCTTTCATTCCGGTAATGCTGGAAACAAAATCATCAGCTCCTTCCGGACTCTTTGACAAAGCGATGAAAAACGGAGGGGTTTGAGTGTTGGGGATTGAAAGAGAAAAATGATACAATAAAAGTGATACAATATACCCCCTCACCGCTTATCATTGCGAGGGATGCTTTTATGACGAAGCAATCTCATAGCGCAAGACGCTCTCAATGACGGGGGTAAAGGAGACGCAAATGGCGTTGATTTCGCTGGACAGGATGAAAGAAATAATGGATATTCCGGCAACGGCCGAGACACTGCTTAACAAGTCGGAAAAGGAGATAAGGTTTTCGCTTGCCCTGAAGATGTCGAAGGACGAGATTATCTGTTTTGATGCGTTCGTTGTTTACCACAACGTGGCTCTCGGTCCGGCAAAGGGCGGGATACGTTTTTCGCCCGGCGCCTCAATGGATGAAACGAGAAAACTCGCCGAGATAATGACCTACAAGAATGCGCTGATGGGATTGCCTTTCGGGGGCGGAAAGTCGGGTATCTGTTTCGACCCGTATAAGGTGAACGACTTCACCCGGATAGCGATAATAAAGAAATACGTGCACATGTTACGCGAAGAACTTAATTCCGGAGCATACATCCCTGCTCCGGATATGGGCAGTACGCCCCAGGATATGGCAATCGTCTATGGTGAAACCCACAGGCCGGAGTCGGTTACCGGCAAGCCAGTAATAATAGGGGGTCTGCCGGGGAGATTGCAGGCTACGGGACGCGGCATTTCATGCGCGGCAAAGCTCGGCGTCGAGAAAATACTGGGCAAACAGCTCAAAGATACAAAGGTAACTATACAGGGTTTCGGTAACGTAGGCAGATGGACCGCATATTTTCTCCATCAGATGGGCGCCAGGATAACAGGGATTGCAGATATCGGCGGCGCCGTGTATGACAGCAAGGGCATTAACATAGATAAACTTTTTGAGTACGCTCCCACCAGCAGGAATACCGTGAAGGGTTTTCCCGGCGCAGAAGATATTTCGCCAGACGAAGTCTTGTCCATGGAAACGGATTTGTTGATACCGGCCGCGCTTGAGAACGTCATTACGGCAGAGACCGCTCCGAAAATCCGTGCGAAGATGGTTGTCGAGGGGGCGAATGACCCTACCACCGAAGAGGGTGAGAACTGCCTGTTGAAGAAAGGCGTGACGGTTCTCCCGGATTTCTTTGCGAACAGCGGCGGTGTGATAGCCTCCTACGTAGAATGGAGAAACTCCAAGTCGGGAAATCAGTCGTCGGAAGAAGAAGTTTTTGAGATTATAGATAAGAAAATAGAATCTTCTTTCCACGCGGCCCTGCGAGCGAAGAAGGAAAAAAAGTGCGGGAGTTTCAGAGAGGTCTTCTTTTCCCTCGCCTTGGATTCTCTTATAGAAGCTATGAGAGCAAGGCTATGGATTTAATTTAAGGATACGGGTGTCGGGCGGAAGGGGAGCGTCAAAATAAATCCATAGCCTT
>JAKJFI010000045.1 GCA_022704985.1 Candidatus Omnitrophota bacterium
CCTGCCGTAAACCTCTCGCCGACCTCCTTCTGAACGGTCAGAAGGGCGAGTTTTATTTTATCGTGTTGACCGAGTAAACGAAAGGCGATGGGAGAGCTGATGTAATAGGGCGTATTGCCGATAACCTTGACCCTGCAGGAAAGTTCGTTCCACCATCTGTCCGGAACCTCGAGAAAATCCTTTTCCAGAAGATGGAAATTCTTATAAGGGGCGAAACGTTCCCGCAGGATGCCGCACAACTCAGGGTCTATCTCAAAAGCATACACGTCTTTCACCTTCTCCACGAAACCGTCTGTCATCCCGCCGAGCCCGGGACCTATTTCAACAACTACATCGTCTCTCTCAAGCTCTGCGAACGACAACACCTTGTCCCGGCCGTTGCGGTCAATGAGAAAATGCTGTCCCAGGTGTTTCTTTACATTAACTTCTTTTTCCTGAAGCAACGCCAGAGATTTATGAAGTGTAAGGAATTCCATCCTTCTCCCCAAAAAAGAAATTCGAAACTCTAAACAAATTCCAAGCCTGGTTTCTGTTTGAGATTTAAAACTTGGTTCATTGTCACTTGTTCAGAGATTGGTGCTTCGTGTTTAGAGTTTTAGCGTTTCTTAAAATCCGGACGGCTGTTCTGTATGCTTCGATGAAAGATGAAGGGTCTGCCTTGCCCTTGTATGCGATATCAAAACCTGTTCCGTGTCCGGGGCTTGTGCGCACCATGCCCAGGCCTGCCGTACAATTCACAATCTTGTTGAAATAGAAAGTCTTGAGCGGAATCATCCCCTGGTCGTGGTACATCGCGACCACCATGTCCAGCTCTCCGTCAATCGCTTTCTTGAATATTGAATCCGCGGGAAAGGGTCCTACACATTGTATCCCCATCTTCCGGAGGGATTTCACCGCTGGCACGATTACCTCTGCTTCCTCATCACCCAGCACCCCGCTCTCCCCCGCGTGCGGATTGAGCGCCGCAATCCCTATGACCCGCCCCCTGATACCGGCAAACTTCAGGAAGTTATGTCCCGTGCACACCTTATCAACGATGAGCCGGACGTTGAGCTTTTTGGAAACTTCCTTCAACGGTATGTGCGTGGTTGCCAGCAGGACCATTACCCTGCCTGCAACCATTATCATCGCATGACTTTTCGCGCCTGTTTTTTCCGCGAGCAATTCCGTATGTCCGGAGTAGCTATGCCCTGCCAGATGCCATGCGTTCTTTGAAATGGGAAGCGTTACGAGTGCGTCTATCAGTCCGGATTGCCACAGACCTACGGCTTCTGTTACATAAAAAAACGAGGCGTTGCCTGTAGTATGGAAGTCCTTTCCTGTCGGAAACTCCCTGTTTTTTATTATCCCCGGGCTGTAAATGTTGAGACATCCTCTTTTTAAGTCCCGAGACGTTTTAACGACATTGAGCTTGAACGGTTCACGGGCGAATTTAAGATTGCTTTTAATAACAGGCAGGTCGCCTATGACAAGCGGAGCGGCATAGCGAATTTTCGATATCTCGCGGAAAGATTTTACAAGGATTTCAGCGCCTATCCCTGCGGGGTCTCCCAGCGAAACCCCTATCGTTTTCCCTTTTTCCGCCATACAATATAATAGCACAATTCCAAAATAATTATCAATGCGCTTTTTTGCGGACTGGCGAGAAAAAGCGCCTGTTAGTTTTGGGGCAAGTTTATGTTAAAAGGTCTTGTCTGATTTTTAAAAACCACGATGCGGAGAAAATTTCGCGGGTCAATCGGAGTAGAACATGGGAGTTCTGGACTGCAATTCCCGTATATATTTGTCAAGCATTACGGAAAACTTCGCATTGTAGAGTGAATTCCTTGCCCTTACATACAGCGCCTGAACGTCCAGCTTGTTTTCTCTGGTATCCTTTAGAAAAAGCACGAGGTATCTGTTGCCGATTTTCACCGGACCGCCCAGCTCGTCTTTGGCAATCTTTCCTATGGAATCCATGATTTCAGGAAGCACCTCCTCAGCATTAAGCCATCCGGCATCATCCATCTCAGACTCTTTTGCCGACTCGAAACGCCTGATGAAATTCCTTGCCGCAGTTTCACTGTCAAACCATTTTGTCCTGAAATTGTATGAATACCCCCCCGATTTCTCCAGTTCCTGCATCTTCTGTATAATTTCAGGGGCGGAAATTGTGATTTTTTCAACCACGTTCTGCCTTACGAGCTTTCGCACCTTCAGTTTTCCTTCAATCCCGGACTTGAACAACTCGTAAGGGATGCCTTCCTTTTCCATCTGCTGCATGAAAACTCTTTCATCAGGGAACCTTTTTGCTATCCTGTTTATCTCTGCCGCCATCTCAGCGTCAGTTGCCGTTATTCCTTCTTTTTCCGCCTGCGTCAACAGCAGTTTTTCGGAAACAAGCTCGCGAAGCGCCTCATCGTAATTCCTGTTTTCATCCCGCATCTTCGCCCTTACGTCGCTTTCCATGACGACCTTGTTGCCGACCATCACAACAGAGACATCTTTGCAGTATCCGACCCCCGCAAGAAATCCGACTAAAAAAAGAAAGAACAGTTTTTTCATTTTGCCCCCGTCTTCAGCCTGTCCATCTTTTCCAATGATACCCTTATCCTGCTTTTTTCCCTCAGTTTCGCTATAAGGGCATCCACCACCTTTTTCTTTTCCTGGAATTTCATCATGTTCTCTATGACCGGCGTCGCCTCCTGGAGAGTCAACATCCGTCTCTGGGTCTTGCCGGCCAGCTTTATTATGTGATAGCCCACTTCAGACCGAATGGGATTGGCAAGTATGTCCCCGGGATTTATGTTGGTCACCAGAGCCGCTATTTCCGTCTCAAGTTTCCTCACGTCTATCCATCCGAGGTCGCCTCCCTTCGCCTTGCTTTCTGTCAGGGACTCCTTTGTAGCCAGGAGTTCGAAAGATTCCCCGGCGCTCAGGCGCCGGAGTATATCACCGGCGGCATCCTGGGACGATACCACTATCTCAAACAATCTCACCCTTTCAGGTATGACAAAATCCTCCAGGTGCGTATTGTAATACCGCGCAACCGCATCTGCCTGTACGTCTATCTTTTCCGCCAGCTTCGTCTCGACATAGGCCGCCGTGAGTTCTTTTATATAATGATTCTTCATTCTGCTCTTGATTCTTCTCTGCAACTGCCTTTCGTATTTTTTTGCCTCTTTATAGAGGAGTATCTGATTAACGTAGTTATCCACAACGGCATCGGGATTGGCCTGAAGCGACTCCCTGTAAACCTCAGGAGACAACTCGGCTTCAACAAGAATATCGTTTATCGTAATTGGATACCCGTTGACCACCGCCACAATATCCCTCTTCTTTCTTACCATCAGGGAGATTATAACCAAGCAGAGCAGAAAAACGCCTACTCCTGCAAGCAATTTCTTCCTGTGCTTTTTCAGAAACGGCAGAACTTTTTTCATTGGATTTCCCTCTTGTGCACGAATCTCCTTCTCCTCCTGTCGTACCAGACAACCATCTTTTTCTCGGAGAGGATTTCTTCTTTTATTTTACCATCTTTCTCAACCTTCCGCACCTTTTGTCCCAGAGCTATTATTTTAAAGACGTTGCTTCTGACCGTTATAAGGTCTATTATCCTCGAAAAAATCAGTTCCTTCTCCATCTCGGAATCTATGAAACGGTCATGGTCGCTATCCAACAGGTCGAAGCCGTATTTTACCATTTCCCGGCTTAAATTTTCCACGGGCAAATCGCCTGCGCCGTACCTTCCAAGGACTTCCGAGATATCCCTGTACGGTCCTGCGGCAACAATCGCCTTCGCAACATTCCGGTCAACCAGCGGCAGACAGGATAAAACGGTCTCGGAAGCAGTATTGATATTCAGTCTGCCGCACGTCGGTTCTTCAGGCCTGTCAGCAACGGTAAAATGGTCCAGCAGAACGCGGTCGTACCCGTACTTCCAGAAATCGAGCGTCTTCCAGTGTTCTTTCTTGTGTATAAGCGACAGCTCCGAAAGTGATACAAATCTGTCATTTTTGACGTTAAAAGAGGTCGGCCAGTTCAAAAGCCAGTCAACCTTGCCGAACTCCATGCCTATCCACGGCTGGAAAATCATATTGCGTTTGCCTGGCGTGGGACTGCCCAACAGCCAGTCCATGACTCCGAACATCCGGGGGTCATTCTTCTGAACCGTAGTTGCAGGCAGGTCTATAATATACTCGGTTTCTTCAATCAGGTTGTCCCTTGCGTCATAGAGTCTCATCGTGCAGTCCAGCCCAAGACTATTAAGAAAAGGTATTGACGCCAGGATGTCCGCAATAAACCCCAGGGAACCCGGATTTACCGCAAGTATCGGCTCGTAGTGATCGCATCCTTCCGGGTCCGCAATCGGAACAAGTATCGGCAGGATGACAAGCGGTTCTCCGGGGAATATAAATATCATCAGGCTTATTCCGTCGCCTATGGTGAAGTATGAACGCGGAGGTATAACTTTTCCCTTCGGTATAATTATATTGGCGGCAACCACGTTTTCCCATATCTTCTTGCCCCTTTCGGGCGCTATGTATGTTTCACCCTCCGCAACGTCATCCAGAATGCTCTCCGACTCGTCCAGCACCGCATTCCACAATCCGGAGCCGAGCGTAACCACCCCGGTTATCTTCCATCCCCCGATGTTCAGAGGTTCAGGATACGGGTTGAATAACTCTATAAACTGTCCCCCTATCTCCCTGAGGACTAAAACCTCTCCCATCATAGTCCTCTGCCAGCGCTTGACCGCATCTATCTCGTTTAAATAGGGGGTCTTGTTTGTGCCGAACATCCTGCTCCCCCTGAATTCGTGGACCGGCGGAATTCTGCTTGATTGCCTGTATGCGATGATGTTGAGGGCAACCTGCGCCGCAACGTCGTCGGGATAACCCAGGTCTTTTAAAGTCCCGTAAAGAACCTCAAAGGACGCATCATTAAGATTTATTCTCTGCCTGTCCTGCCGGTTCCTGTTCAAATCGTAGGAAAAACAGGTAATGAAGTTTTTAATCTTTCCGTATCTTTCCCCATCGACCCCGGCGACCAGTTTAACGTCGGAAGGGTCAACATACTTCCTCCTGTTTCTGTATTCCGCGATGCCTCACGCGGCGCCTCTGCCTATTATTCCCCCCAGCAAGTCAATATCAGCCGTTGTATACGTCGCTTTCCTGCCGGCGCCGCCTGCGTAATTCACGTTGATTTTTCCGCTTTCGTCCTCCACCAACACGGCGTACCTGCCGATGATATCCCCATCCCTGTCGGTGACGCAGTTCCACTTCCCATCCGGTATGCCGTCGCCGTTCAGGTCAACCTCATCCCCCGAAAAATTTGCACGCCACGGGTCGGTAAAATCATCGTACTCCAGACTGTCGTTGTCTATCTCCCAGACCGCCGAATCAATCCCCATTTTTGCGAACCTCTGCGCGGTCTTGCCAGAGAACATCTTGTACGCAGTCTTCTGCCAGAAGTCAAACATGAAAAGCATCATACCGGTAAAAATGAAAAGTATGAGAAGTATCATCAGGGCAAAGATTATGGACGCTCCATTCCTCTCACTCAATAATCCCGATGACCCTGCTAAACGTTTTCTCACTTCTTTCTCCTTCTGTTCTCTGTTTTGAAAAAACCGTCAGCTCCACCTTCACCATCTGCGGAAGGCACGGCTCCGCCATCTGCCCGGTATCCCACACGTCCCGCCAGCCCGAGCCGTCAAAATATGAAAGCCGGAACGAATCTATACATTCTCCGAGCTTCTGCGCGCCGGCGAACCCTTTCGTGAAAACAAAATCCGGATCCCCGCCGTCAACGCGCAGCACGGCGACCTTCACCGCCGACGACTCCCTGTCAAAGTATATGCCGAACTTCGCAATGTCTGACTCCGGGCCCTCGGAGAATGGCGCTACGAACCTGATACTCTCTTTTTCTCCGACGAAATTTATTCTCATCTTCCCTTCCATGCTATTGCACATCGACGAAGGCAGGTACCTCTCCATGTATCCCATCACCCTGGCCGCTTCCGAGAAAATCTTCTTTTCCGACGCCTGCCTCCCGAATCTGTAGAGGGAATTCCTGAAAATCATCGTTGTGGAAAGCATCACCACGGCAAGGATAACCATCGCCACCAGCATCTCCAGCAATGTGATACCTTTACTTGCGGTAAAAACTCCCGTAGAAACACTCCTTCTCAATTTTTCCCTCTTCCTTTCTTGCAATCTCCACCTCTGTCCTGTACAATCCCGCTTTTTCCTGCTCTATCAACACCGAATAGCCGTACTTCGGAAAATCCGGGTCCACGCCGGACAGTGACGAAGGAACCTCAGGCCCGTCCTCATCACCGTAAACCTTTTCAATCACGGTGAAGACCTTATCCGCTATCATCGAAAGAGAAACATAGGTCTCCGCCCTGCCGGAAAGCCTATCGATTACGGGATAAACGCGCAGAAGAGCCACGATGCCGATTGCAAGGATAAGCAATGCGACCAGCACATTCATGAGAGTAACCCCGCGTCTATTCATCTTTTTCGTTATCCGCAATAAAACACCTTCCGGTTATGTTGTGAAGAACTATCTTTCTCTCCTTCTTCTGCACCGTATCCCCTACCTTAAGATGCCCTGCCATGCGCGAAGTCCCGTCCGGCAAGAGTATTGCGGGGTCAAACCCTGCGGATATCCCGGTTACCGTTATGTGGTCAGGGAACTTTTGCTCTTTGCCCACCAGCTCTCTGTTTTCACGCAGCACCGCAAAACCCTCATCGCTGAACACCACATAAAATTCTTTTCTTTCGTTCACCGCATATTCCCTCGCAAGTCCGACCGCCTCAACGATTTTCCCGGCGGTTGTATCAAGAAGTAACGCACGGTGATACCTGTGGAAATAAGCCGTAGTTGGCAGAAGAAGGAGAGAAAGGACAAACAGGACTATCAGCAATTCCAGCACGCTGAATCCGCAATCGGAAAACCTTTTCATCCCAAAAATTATATTCCATTCCTCCTTTTTCTGCAAACACTTAAACAGTGGTTGGATATTGATATTTCTGCCGGATTGACAATAGAGAGAGAATGATGGTCTATTATAACGCTTGAATCAGGGACACTGCGAAAGGGGGTTGTTTTGGACAATAAAGAACTGTACAGAACAATATTCGAGCTTGTCAACGAAAAATGGCTCTATCGCAATGTTGAAAAACTGTGGAAGACCGAGCTGGGACAGACTTTTAAAGACTACCATAATGCGGC
>JAKJFI010000046.1 GCA_022704985.1 Candidatus Omnitrophota bacterium
GAGCCGCTCTATTCTGTCCTGTCCGAACCGTTCAAAGTACCAGAGAAAGGCAAGTAGTTACCGTGCTAGGAAGTTTTAGCACAGATAAGAACTGCGGTGGAATCGCGACCGTGCTCGCACGTTACTCCTTACTTTGGCAAGGGAGACGGGGGAAAAATGGAAGATAAAGAACTGGTTGAGAATCCGGATTACCCTATTCATCTTAGCGATGGAAATTTTGCAGATGCGCTGAAGAAATACGGAGTAATCGTAGTAGATTTCTGGGCGTCGTGGTGTATGCCCTGCAAGATGATAGCGCCGGCGATAGAAAGTCTTGCAAAAAAGCATCAGGGCAAGGTTGTCTTTGGAAAAATGAACGTTGACGAGAACCCTGATACGCCGTCGAAATTCAACATAATGTCAATCCCTACGCTGATAGTTTTCAAGGACGGCCAGCCGGCAGGAACAATCGTGGGCGCCATGCCTGAAAAGGCTATAGAAGACAGGATACAGGAAATAATTAATAAATAAATTATGAACCCTTCACCTATAGGAAGGTTTGGAGCAAGGAATTCAGGGTAAAGGAGAAAAAATGAAGAACATTCTGCAGATTAATTACTGGACTCTGGGAGGTTTTGACGGAGCCAAGCCGGCCGAACAGGCGCTGAAGGAAGTTAAAGGGATGGGGCTGGACGGTATTGAGATGACTTTCGGGGCAGGTGGATTTGCGCCGGGTATCACGCAAAAGAGATGCAGGGAGATACGCAGGTGTGCGGATGAACTCGGGCTGAAGATAGCGACCTGCGCATCCGGAAACTTCTGGGGGCTTTCTCTTGCTGCAACCTCTTCGGTCACCAGGAAAAAAGCGGTCAATTTCACAAAAGAATATATTCAGGCCGCGGGATGGATGGGGGCGAAAGTGTGTCTTGTTATTCCCGGAGCTGTTTTCGTTCCGTGGGATGACAAGCAGCCGGTTATACCCTATGCGAAGGTATGGGAGTCTTCCACAGCTTCAATAAAGGCGCTTCTTCCCGTTGCCAGGAAAGCCGGCGTGGTTATAGGTATAGAAAACGTATGGAATGGTTTCCTTGCCGACCCGGTTGCCATGAGAACGTTCGTGGACCAGTTTAAAAGTAAACACGTTGGGGTATATTTTGACATCGCCAACTGTCTTATAAACGGTTTCCCTGAGCACTGGATAGAGGTGCTCGGCAAGAGAATTGCGGCGGTGCACGTGAAGAATTTCAAGAGACAGGATTGTGCAGGCGGACTCCATGGTTTCGGTGATGACCTTCTTGAGGGTGACGTGAATTTCAAGGCGGTCATCAGGGCGTTGAAAAAGATAGGATACAAGGGGGCGCTGACCGCGGAGATGGTACCCTTCTCACGCGGTGATAAACTTGTATTGCCGGATATGAAGCTTGCCCGCGATACAGCGAAAAAGATGCTCAAGATTTTTAGAGCAGGCTGATTTTAGCAGGAGAGCGGTGTTGGTTTCGTAGTCGGTTTCAGACGTTAATAGTATGCCTCTTCTTTACCGCCTCGCCGGGGTGGTAAAGCATTCCGTTTGAAGAAAGCCGATTGAAGCGCACTCTCTCACATCTCGTTCTGGAGTTTCTTGATTCTTTCGCGGTAGTAGATGGCTTCCTCGAAGTCAAGTTTTTTTGCCGCAGACATCATCTTTTTTTCCATCCGCTTCAGTGTGCTGAAGAGGTCCTTGCCATAGAATTTCTCATCCTCTTTTAGAAATGTCTTTTCCTCCGCAGCCTTCCCGGCGCCGCCTATGATTTCCGTGACGCTCTTGTATATCGGTTTTTCAATTGAGCGGGGTGTAATATTGTGTGATTTGTTGTATTCCGTCTGTTTTTTTCTGCGGCGTTCTGTTTCTCTTATTGCGGCTTTCATGGCGGTGGTATGCCTGTTGGCGTACATGACCACTTCGCCGTCAAGGCTCCGGGCGGCCCTGCCGGCTATCTGGATAAGAGACGTTTCCGACCGCAGGAAGCCCTCTTTGTCAGCATCAAGTATGGCTACAAGACTCACTTCGGGAAGGTCCAGGCCTTCCCTTAAAAGGTTAATGCCTACAAGTACGTCAAACTTCGCCTCACGCAGGTTTTTCAATATTTCCACGCGTTCAAGGGTATCTATCTCATAGTGGAGATAATGGACCTTGATGTTGAACTCCTTCAGGTAATCAGCTATTTCTTCAGCAAGGTTCTTGCTTATGGTTATGACGAGAACCCGCTGTTTCTTCTCAACCTTTTTCCGGATGCGTGAAAGCAGGTCCTCTATCTGTCCCGCGGTCGGTCTTACAGTTACCGGCGGGTCCAGCAACCCCGTAGGTCTGATTATCTGCTCCGATACGAGAATCGACTTTTCTCCGATTTTATTTGTACCGCATCGGTTGAGTTCGTATTTTCCCGGGGTTGCGGAGACGTATATCGCCTGGTTTATTTTTCCTTCAAATTCTTCAAATACGAGCGGTCTGTTATCGAGCGCTGAAGGGAGTCGGAAACCGTAATGCACGAGGTTTTCTTTTCGGGACCTGTCTCCGTAGAACATGCCTTTTATCTGCGGTATTGTGACGTGGGATTCGTCTATGAAGAGAAGGTAGTCATCCGGGAAATAGTCCAGGAGGACATCCGGCATTTCTCCCGGCAGTCTGCCGGCAAGGTGGCGGCTGTAGTTTTCAATACCGTGGCAGTACCCGAGTTCTCCAAGCATTTCAAGGTCGTTGAGCGTTCTCATCTCGATACGTTCGGCTTCAAGGGGTTTGTTCTCTTTTTTAAAGAACTTAACCCGTTCCTTCATTTCTGTTTTGATGCTTTCAATCGCCCTGTGAAGTTTATCGGCAGGCGTCACGAAATGTTTCGCCGGGTATATGAAAATTTCCTTATCATCCGCGAGGCAATTTCCGGTTAGGGGCTCAAACTTCTGAAGTTTTACGACCCTGTCGCCTAAAAGCCCTATCCTTATCCCTGTTTCCTCGTGAGAGGGAATTATCTCAATAGTGTTTCCACGTACGCGGAATTTCCCGCGGGTCAGGTCAAATTCATTCCTCTCGTACTGGGTCTCAACAAGACGTTTCAGTATTGATTTTCTGTCTATGTTCTGTCCCATCTTGAGATGAAGCATCATAGACTTGTGGTCCTGCGGACTGCCGATGGGGTATATGCAGGAGACGCTTGCCACGATGATTACGTCGCGCGCGGAAAGGAGGGAGCTCGTTGCCGCGAGTCGCAGGCGGTCTATATCCTGGTTTATGGAAGCGTCTTTTTCAATATAGGTGTCTGTAGCGGGTATGTAGGCTTCAGGTTGGTAGTAATCGTAGTAACTGACAAAATATCTTACCTTGTTTTCCGGAAAAAACTCCCTGAACTCGCTGTATAGCTGCGCCGCAAGCGTTTTGTTGTGAGAAATTACCAGAGTGGGGCGGTTGACTGCTGCAATCACGTTTGCCATCGTAAATGTCTTCCCGCTTCCGGTCACACCGAGAAGTATCTGTTCTTTCTTGCCTTTTGCCAGGTTATTCAGGAGTCTGTCGATTGCCTGGGGCTGGTCTCCGGCCGGTTTGTATCCGGATACAAGTTTGAAATTTTCCATAACTATTCATTGTACCCTCTAAAGGAAAGAATTTTAAGATTATCATACAGGAGAGAGACTAATTTTGACAGTAAGGGGTAAAACATCTATAATTAGGATTCATCAACCTTTTCAAAAATAAAAACGTATGCCCCTCACTTGAAGGGCGTATCGGGGGGAAGGCGATAAATCGGGTTTTCCTCTCAGAATACGCTCGGTACAAGCGGAGCGAAGGAGGAAGAAAAATGGCAGTGAGTTTTAAAGAGCTGGGTCTTGTCAATACAAAAGAGATTTTTGCCAAAGCGATAAGCGGCGGGTATGCGGTTCCGGCATACAATTTTAACAACATGGAACAGCTGCAGGCGATTGTAACGGCGTGTGTTGAATGTTCTTCGCCGGTTATACTTCAGATATCCAAGGGCGCGAGGCAGTATGCCAACCAGACGCTCCTGAGGTATATGGTGCCGGGAGCGGTTGCTGTTGCAAGGGAGATGGGCAGCAATATTCCGATTGCACTTAACCTTGACCACGGTGATTCTTTCGAGCTCTGCAAGAGCTGTATAGACTACGGGTTTTCGAACGTCATGATTGACGGTTCCTCGCTTCCTCTGGATGAGAATGCCGCCTTAACGAAAAAGGTGGTTGAATATGCACATGACAGAGATGTCACCGTTGAAGGCGAGCTCGGAGTTCTTGCAGGGATAGAAGAGCATGTGTCCTCGGATGTAACGCATTATACCCGTCCTGAAGACGTACAGGAGTTCGTTACGAAAACCGGCGTGGACAGTCTGGCAATTTCTATCGGCACCTCCCATGGAGCGTATAAGTTCAAGGTGAAACCCGGAGAGTCCATACCGCCGCTGAGATTCGACATACTTGAAGAATGCGAGAAACGTCTTCCGAAGTTTCCCATTGTTCTTCACGGCGCCTCTTCGGTTCTTGGAGAGTATATAGATATAATAAACAAGTACGGCGGAAAGATGGAAAATGCCGCAGGCGTTCCTGAAGAACAGATAAGGAAGGCGGTAAAGACGAATGTCTGCAAGGTGAATATTGACTCTGATGGGCGCCTTGTTATGACCGCAATGATAAGGAAATATTTAGCGGAAAATCCCAAGGAATTTGACCCGAGAAAATATCTTGGTCCTGCAAGGGAAGAATTGAAGAAGATGTATATTGAGAAATGCAGGCTTCTCGGCAGTGACGGCAAGGCGTAATACCGTCTTGATTTTATACAGATAGCTTTGTTGGCAGTGTCGTCAGCAGCGTGCGACGTACACATGGCACGTCTCCTCGCGTCTTCTTTGCCGTCTTGCTATCTGGCGAACTTAATGCGGTATTGCCACGAGGCATACAAAATGAAGAAAATAGGGGTGCTTACGACGGGTGGAGACGCTCCCGGCATGAACTCCGCCATAAGGGCGGTTGTGCGCACGGCCATAGTATCCGGGATGGAAGTGACGGGCGTGGAGAAGGGGTACAGCGGGCTCTATGACAAGTCTTTTCTGAAGCTCAACTCAAGGAGCGTCAGCGGTATAATAAACAAGGCGGGAACATTCCTGAAAACGAAGAGGTTCCCTGAATTCAAAGACCGCAAGGTGAGAGAACGTTGTTACAGCAACCTTATTGAAGAAGGCGTTGAAGGTCTTGTCGTAATAGGCGGCGACGGGTCGGCAAAGGGAGCGTACCTGTTATCTCTGGACTTTGATTTTCCTGTGGCGCTGATACCGGCATCGATAGATAACGATATATACGGCACCGATTTTACGGTGGGTTTTGACACGGCTGTGAACACGGCCCTGTGCGCGGTTGACAACATACGCGATACCGCTACCAGCCACGAGAGGACCTTTGTCGTAGAGGTGATGGGAAGGGAGAAGGGAAATCTTGCGATTGAAGTCGCCCTTGCATGCGGAGCGGAGATAGTAATCGTTCCAGAGGTAAAAACCAGAAGGGATAGCATAGTCAAACTCCTTAAGGAACAGGAAAGCAGGGGCAAGACAAGTTCAATTATCATACTTGCCGAAGGCGCAGGGAAAGCGGAAGAGCTCACGGCGTTTCTTCAGGAGAAATTTCCTGCAAAGCAGATACGCTATTCGGTACTCGGATATATACAGCGCGGAGGCAGTCCCACTTATCTTACGAGGGTGCTGGCGGCACAGTTTGGCGCCGCGGCGGTAGAGCTCCTGAAAACAGGGAAATATCCGTTCATGACCGGGATAAGGGGAAATGAGATAGTTTTTGTCCCTTTGAAAGACGCGGTTTCACGTTCCAAGGAGATTCCTTTGAGGCATCTTGAGATGATAAATAACATGGCTATATAAGGAGGTACAGGCATTATGAGAAGCAATAATGTAAAAAAGGGGCTGGCAAGGGCAGGTCACAGGTCTCTGTTAAGAGCTATCGGCCTGACCGATGAAGAGATGGCAAGACCTCTTATAGCGGTTGCAAATTCCGCCAACGAGATAGTCCCGGGGCACATACATTTGAACGACATAAGCGAAGCGGTAAAGGCGGGCGTAAGGATGGCGGGAGGCACGCCTATTGAATTCGGCACGATAGGTGTCTGTGACGGGATAGCCATGGGACACAAGGGCATGCATTACAGTCTTGTGTCAAGGGATACCATAGCCGATTCGGTGGAAATCATGTTACAGGCGCACCAGTTTGACGGAGTGGTGATGGTTGCAAACTGCGATAAGATAGTGCCCGGGATGCTCATGGCTCTCCTGCGGGTCAACATTCCCGGACTTATCATCAGCGGGGGACCTATGCTGTGCGGTTATCTTCCTGATGGGAAGCCTATAGATCTTATTTCGGTTTTCGAGGGTGTGGGAAGCGCAAACGAGGGAAAAATTGACAGGAAATCGCTCGAGCTTCTCGAGAATGAGGGGTGTCCGGGAGCAGGGAGTTGTTCCGGAATGTACACCGCGAACTCAATGAACTGCCTGAGCGAAGCGGTAGGGCTGGCTCTTCCCGGTAATGGTACGGTTCCGGCTGTCACCGCAAAAAGGATACGTCTTGCAAAATCTGCTGGAATGCAGGTGATGGAGCTTGTGAAAAAGGATATCAAGCCCAGGGACATAGCAACCGTAAATGCTTTTAAAAATGCCATAGCAGTCGACATGGCGATAGGCGCGTCAACCAATACTGTCTTGCACCTTCCGGCGATAGCGCGTGAGGCGGGCATAGAGATAGACCTTGATCTTTTCGACAAGCTGAGCCGTGCGACGCCGAATATCTGCAAGATATCGCCCGCTTCAAGCCAGCACATGCAGGACCTTGATGCGGCAGGCGGGATTCCGGCCGTGATGAAAGAACTCTCCGAAAGAAAACTCTTAAAAACAGATGTTGTTACGGTCAGCGGGAAAAAATTGAAGGAAATCATTAAAGACGCACGCATATGGAACAGGGACGTAATACGGAGTCTGGATAACCCTTATTCGTCTGAAGGCGGCATTGCCGTTCTGCGCGGTTCGCTGGCTCCGGACGGAGCGGTGGTGAAACAGTCTGCGGTTTCGGCGTCAATGATGAAATTTTCAGGAAAGGCGGTTGTTTTCGACTCGGAAGAACCGGCGATGGAAGCGGTTATCAAGGACAGGGTAAAAGAGGGTGTGATAG
>JAKJFI010000047.1 GCA_022704985.1 Candidatus Omnitrophota bacterium
CGATACGGTAACAGTTAAAGGATTAGACGGTTTTACCCTCATAGTGGAACCTGTTAAAAATATGTAGGCGATACCACCCGCCCCTCTTCCCATCGGACAGAGGAATAAAATGTGACGGGGGAAAGGAACTGTGATGTCAAGACATAAAGAAAAACTCTACGAATCTGACGTGTGGAGGATATTCAGGATAATGGCTGAGTTTATCGAAGGGTTTGACACTCTTGAAAAAACCAGAAATGCGGTGACAGTCTGGGGTTCCGCAAGGGTAAAGGAAAACGATATATGGTATAAAAAAGCCGTCAAAACGGGAAAACTACTTGTGGAAAAGGGATATTCCGTCATAACCGGAGGCGGTCCCGGCATCATGGAGGCCGCCAACAGAGGCGCAATGCTCGCAAAAGGAGATTCCATAGGCATAAACATAGAATTGCCTCACGAACAGAAACCCAATCCTTACATAAAAACCCTCATTTCATGCCGGTATTTTTTCACAAGAAAGGTTATGTTTGTCAAATATGCAAAGGGTTTTATCATATTCCCGGGAGGATTCGGAACGCTTGACGAATTCACAGAAACCATAACGCTGATACAGACAGAACGGATACACAGATTCCCGGTTGTGCTGGTTGGCAGAGATTATTGGAAAGGCTTTATTGACTGGATAGAAGACAACTTGCTCAAAAAAAGCTACATAGACGGCGAAGACCTCAATTTTTTCTGCATGGTTGACGAACCCGAAGATGCGGTTAAATGCATTGAAGCGTTTTATAAAAAGTAGTCCCTGAATTCTGACATGTAGCGTTCTGCCGTTTCCCTGCTTTTCGCTTCGACGTAGAGCCTCATTACAGGCTCGGTGCCCGACGGGCGCACGTGTATCCATCCGTCAGCCCGTATTATCTTCACGCCGTCATCAAGGTTAACCTGTTCCCGTGCATCACGGCATTTCAACTTCAGCTCTTCCATAACCCTGCTTTTGCGTTCCTCCGTAAGGCTTATCTTTTCCTTCAGCATAACAAACTTAGGCAGTTTATCAACAATAGCGGATAATTTTTCCCCGCTTCCAGCCAGGTATTCAAGTATGAGCGCCATCCCCACAAAACTGTCACGGCCGTAATGAATATCCGGAAAAATCACGCCGCCATTGCCTTCTCCTCCTACGACAGCGCCGATATCCTTCATCTTCTCAACTACGTTGACCTCGCCTATCTTGCTCTTGTACACCTGCACCCCGTACCGCCGAGCTTCCTCCTCGATAAGGGACGTAGTCGACAGATTGACAACCACAGGTCCTTTTTTTCTTTCAAGAACGCTTCTCACGGAGAGTACCACGGCAATCTCCTCGCCGGGGATTTCCCCGTTTTCCGAAACTATGGCAAGGCGGTCGCAGTCAACATCCTGCGCAAATCCAATGTCCGCATTTTCCTCAACGACCCTTTGCGAAAGACCTTGCAGGTTCTCCGGCAGAGGTTCGGGAGAATGTGCAAATACCCCTTGCGGTTCGGCATTCATTATAATCACCTCGCATCCCATGCTTTCCAGGAACCTTTTTGATAAAAGGGCGCCAACACCCTGGCATACATCAACCACAACCCTGAATTTTCTTTTTCTTATCTTTTCGACATCCACGGCATTGCGGATACCGCCAAGATACTCTTCTGTGTAATCTTTCGAAGAGAGAAAACCCGGATTTTTGGCAACGGAAAATGATTTCCCGCGATATATCTCCAGAAGCTTTTTCGCTTCCGCTTCATTAAGAAAAGTGCCTTTTTCCGAGAAGAATTTTATCCCGTTATATTCCTGCGGATTGTGGCTGGCGGTAATGACAACCCCCGAAGACGGTTCAATTTTTTCTATTATGTATCCGACCTCCGGCGTCGGCGCTATACCCAGGTCAATTACGTCCTTTCCGGTGCAGAGAAGCCCTGTAATCATGGAATTCTTCAGGGAATCCCCGCTGGTTCGCGTATCCCTGCAAACATAAATCTTACTGCTTTTCGCATAGCTTCCGAAAACAACGCCGAACGTGAACACAATATCCGAGGTCAACGATTCGGGATAAATACCCCTTATGCCTGAAACGCTTATCTGCAGTTTTTTTTCCACTTGTCCCGAACCTCCTCGCCCGAACACTCCTCTGATACACCCGGAAAGTGAATGGGCCATGATTTTATCTCATCGTGAACGATATTGATTTACAATACCCATCGTTTAACGCCGCTGTATTGGTATCAGGCAGTTATCAATACCCTTTTTTTCTATATCCTGAAGTGTAAAGCTTGCATCTATCCTGTAATCTCCCACCCTTGTTCTCTTCAATTCTGTCTGCGTACCGCCACATCCGAGTTTATCGCCTATATCCCTGCACAGCGCCCTGATATACGTCCCTTTCGAACAAGTCACCCGGAAACTGACATACGGTATATCAATCTTCAGAATTTCTATACTTTCAACAAACACTTTCCTCGGAACGGGCTCAACAGCCACCCCTTTCCTGTGCAGTTTATAAAGAGGATTTCCTTTATACTTGATGGCCGATACCACAGGCGGCACCTGCTCAATCTCTCCGATGAAACCATTCACGACTTTTCTTATACCGGCTTCGGTTACATCAACTTTTTTTTCCTCGATAACCGTGCCGTCTATATCGTCCGTATCGGTAGTGATGCCCAGCCGCATCCTCGCCTCGTACTCCTTTTCCATCTTCATAAACCCCTGGCTCAATGCAGTTGCCCTGCCGATACATACTATAAGCACCCCGGTGGCAAGGGGATCAAGCGTTCCTGCATGCCCTATCTTCTCGCGCAGGTGGAAGGTTCTCTTGAAAAACCTTATCACGTCGTATGACGTGATACCCCCAGGTTTGTTCACAATTATTATACCGTTCATCTCCCTGCCCCCTCACCTTTTGTTGCTCTTCCCCTGGGAGAGAGAGAAGGGTTAGAGGAATCCGCGCGGATTGCGGCAAGAAGCTTCTCCTCTGCATCCTCAAGTGCAATATCCTCAAAATAGCACCCTGCCGCCTGCTTATGTCCGCCGCCCCCGAACTTCGCCGCTATATTATCCACATCGAAATTCTTCCGGCTCCGGAGACTCGCTTTGACGATACCCTCCGATTCCTTGAGCAAAAAAACGACATCCGCTTCTTTGATTTTTACAAGGATGTCTATGAACCCATTGGTATCTTCTTCCTTTGTGCCCGTAACGCGGAACATTTCTCTGTCAACCTTCATCCAGCAGATTTTATTCCTTCTGTCAAACCTGAGGTTATTCAAACAAAGAGAAAGGAGTTTTATGGATTTGAGCGGCCGCTCAAAGTATATCTTTTTCACGATGTGCTCGGGTTTTGCGCCCGCGGCCACCAGGTCTCGCATAACATCCATCGTATGGCGCCCTATATTGTGCACAAAGTTTCCGGTATCGGTGAGAATCGCCGTGTAAAGGCACTCCGCCTCTTCAACGGTAATTTTCCTGCCTGCAAAAGTCAGGATGAAATAGACCATCTCACCCGTTGCGGAAAACCCACTGTTTATCCAGTTTATGTCTCCGAATGCAGGGTTAGAGAAATGATGGTCAACGTTAACCACTATCCCTGATTTTTTCACGAGTTCAAAAACTCTGCCCGTCCTGTCCGCGGATCCGCAGTCCAGCACAATGCTGACATCATATTTTATCCCGCCTCCTGCGTTCCCGTTGTCAACCCTGACTTTTCCCGCATTTGGCAGAAACCTGTAAATTACAGGAATAGCGTCATTGTTGATAATCGAAACTTTTTTTCCCATTCCCTTCAACATTCCGTACAATGCCAGTTCGCTGCCTATGGCATCGCCGTCAATATTGCGGTGGGTAGTGAGAAGGAAACTTTTTCCGTTCTCAAGCACCGAGACTATCTCCCGTATCTTGTTCCTGTCGTCAGGATGAAGTTGTATTTTCATAAAAGTTCTGCCTCAGGGCTTCTTTCAGCCGGTCTATCCCTGCACCCGTAACCGCGGAAACGAATATTCCATCGGGGTTCCCGTCCTTCAGCACAACTGTCTCCTCCGGGGTCAGCAGGTCAGTCTTGTTGAAAACATTCAACTGCGGTTTGTCTTCAACAGAGAGCATTCCCAGCACCTCAGATATCGTCTTCCTCTGCCTCTCCATGCTGAACGAAGAACTGTCATAGACGCAGAGTATCATATCGCTGAACTGCACCTCTTCAAGCGTTGACTTGAAAGCTTCTATCATGTGATGCGGAATATTATACAACAGCCCCACGGTATCGCTCAATAAACATATCTTTTTGTCTCCCACATAAACGGCCCTCGTTGCGGGATCCAGCGTTGAAAAAAGTTTGTTTGCCACATAAAGGTCTGAAGAACTCAGGCTGTTCAGGAGACTGCTCTTGCCCACGTTAGTATAACCGATAACGCTTACAAGCGGAAAGTTCTTTCTTTTTCTTGAATTTCTTATGACCTGCCGATGTTTTTTTATGTCTTCCATCTCTCTTTTCAGCTTGTGTATTCTCTCCTTTATCACTCTCCTGTAAACTTCCAGCTTCATCTCTCCGGGACCCTTTGTGGCCATGCCGCCGCCTATCCTTGAGAGAGAGATGCCGTATCCCGTAAGCCGGGGCAGCAGGTAGGAAAGATGCGCAAGCTCCACATGGGTTTTTCCTTCCCTGGATTTAGCGTGCTCCCCGAAGATATACAGGATGAGTTCTGTTCTGTCTATAACCCGCAGGCCCAGCGTCTCTTCAAGATTTCTCTGCTGCATAGGGGTGAGTTCCCTGCCGAAAACTGCAACGGAAGGCTTTTCTGTATCGGTATATTCCTTTATTCCCTGGAGCCGCCCCTTGCCAAGGCAGGTAGCAGGATGGATAACGTCCGGTTTGTATATGAATTTGCGGATGATTCTCAATTTGAGCGTCGCCGACAGAAATTCAAGTTCCCGTATTCCTTCCTCGGTTTCACGTTCATCCCGTTCCCTGAAACCTATAAGAACCGCTTTCCTGCCCGCAAACGTCCTGTCGGCAACCTCTTTTAACTTCTTCACTTTTGGGTTATGCTTACCACCTTTAATACCGTCAAACTGTCTCTGTGCCCGTATCCTTTCTTATATCCGGTCTTCGGTTTCTTCTTGAACGAGTATATTTTCTTGCCCTTCTTTTCAGATACCACCTCGCATGAAACCTTTATATCTTTCAGTCGTTTGCTATCTACGATAATCTCCTTATCGTCCATGAAACACACGGGATGTAAATCTACCTTGTTTCCCGCCTTCTTGCCTTTCAGCCTGAAAACAGAAAATTCCATCCCTTCCCTGACACGTACCTGTTTACCTCCGAGTTCAACAAATGCATCCATTCTAATCTCCTTTTTTTGCAGTTAAAAACTCTATATCTTTCTCCAGGCTGTTTATGGACTCCCGGAGCTGTCTCCTCTTCTCTTCTTCCTTTTCCCTGACCTCTGCCGGCGCCTTCTCCCTGAATTCCTCGCTGTTAAGCTTGCGCTCTATTTTTTCAAGATACCCTTTCAGTTTCTCGCTCTCTTTCCTTGTCTTTTCGAGTTCAGCGGAAAAATCTATTATACCCTCAAAGGACATCCCGAGTCTACCCTGCGCCAGGTTCTTCACCAGAAGAGTTCCTGCCCCTCCGTTCTTCGCGTCTGAAAACAACAGTATCCTTCCGACCCCGGCAAGTCTTGATATCAACTCGGCTGAAAGCCCCTCAGGTTCTGCTTCAAAATAACAATCGATGGGTCTAACGACGGGTACGCCGAATCTCGTTTTAACATCTCTGATTGTCGTCACCGTTTCAATAATCTCATCAATCATCTTCCTGCTTTCATCACATATTCTTTCGCCCTCTCCATTAAGGAGGGAGCATTGGGATGAAGGTGAGGAAGCACTTGCATGCGGTACCGGCCATTTACTGATTGTTATACTCTCCGCTTCAACGGTGCAGTAGTCCGAGAAAACCTGCCATATCTTCTCCGTGATAAACGGTGTAAATGGATGCAGCATCTTCATCGCGGCCAGGTGCACATGAAACAGTACGGGAACAACCTTTTCCCTAAAATACTCCGGCTCCTGTTCCTGATATACCTTTGATATTTCAAGATACCAATCGCAAAACGTATGCCAGAAAAAATTATAGAGAGAATTGAGCGCTTCGTTCAGCCTGAACGAACCGAGAGAACCTGTTACCCGCGCCGTCACATCGGCAAGTTCCGAAAGTATCCATGTTTCCGGGAAATTCAGGCCTTCAGGCTTTTCCGGAAATCCGCCTTTTTGCACCCCTGCCTTTTCCGTCGCAGAAATTATAAAGCGGGAAGCATTCCAGACCTTGTTCATGAAATTTCTTCCCTTAATATAAAATGTCGGGGATAAGAAAACATCCTGCCCCGCAGCGGTCATCGATATCAGGCTGAATCGCAGACTGTCCGCCCCGTAGTCCTCAATAATCTTGACCGGGTCTATCACATTTCCGAGGGACTTGCTCATCTTCCTGCCCGTCTTATCCCTCACTGTGCCGTGTATAAGGACGTTTTCAAACGGCTCCTTTCCCATGAATTCGTAACCTGCCATAACCATTCTCGCAACCCAGAAGAAAAGAATCTCCTGGGCAGTGGCAAGGGTATCCGTAGGATAGTAAACTTCAAGGTCCTTCGTCTTCTCCGGCCAGCCGAACACCGAGAACGGCCACAACCATGAGGAAAACCATGTATCAAGAACATCCGGATCCTGATGGATATCCGCGCTTCCGCAGTAAGGGCAAACCTCCGGTTCCGCGACTGAAACAAAAACGCCCCGCCGTTCTCACCCTTTCCCAAACAGGAATCACAGTACCAGACCGGAATTCTGTGTCCCCACCATATCTGCCTGCTGATACACCAGTCCCTTATGTTGTAGAGCCAGTTAAGGTAAACTTTTCTCCATCTTTCCGGATGGAACTTCAGAATATCTTTTTCCGCCGCCTCTATTGCCGGTTTTGCAAGAGGTTTCATCTTGACAAACCACTGCGAGGAAAGAAACGGCTCAATAATAGTATGACACCTGTAACAGCACCCTACCCTGTTGGCATAGGGCTCC
>JAKJFI010000048.1 GCA_022704985.1 Candidatus Omnitrophota bacterium
GTCATGTTGCTTTCTTCCGCGGTGGCAGGAAATCCACTTTCCGTCAGGACTCCATGCCGCCCAGTTTTCGCAGAAGCCCCCTTCTATATCTTCGGAGAGCATCGTCAGCTCGCTTCCATCCGCTCGCACCTTAAAAATCCTCGAATAGTCGTTAACTCGTGAATTGAACAGTATCCACCCAGAGTCAGGGCTCCAACTGTGCTTACTGCAATAGACAAGGTCCCCTGATACCTTTTTAGGCGCTGTTCCGTCAATATTCATCACCCATATCTGTTCTATATCTGCAGATGTACCGTTGCTATCAACGCGGAACGCTATCTTTGTCCCGTCCGGACTGACCATTGGTTTTTGTTCACAACAGTCAGGCACTACAGGTCCGGTATGAATTTTGGTGAGACTTCTCTGATTAGAGCCATCTCTGTTCATAATCCAGACTTCCGCTACGTCAGGCTCCACCTCTCTCTGGAAAACGATTTTTTGGCCGTCCGGGGTGAAATTGCCATGGCTGTCGCAGATATTGTTATTTGTTAGCCTCTGGTAGTCAGTCCCGTCAGATTTTATGATGCAGATTTCATTCTTCTCTTTATAATAGCCTTCTCCTATCCGCGACTGATAAACTATCCATTCTCCGTCGTAACTCCACGGATTTACTCCCCAGCATGGTATCGAGTCTTCCACATCTGCCTCAGGAGCCGCAGGGTCGCCCGGAGTAATCTGCAGGATATTTGTCACAGGCGCGTCAGGGGCAACCCCTTCCTTGCCCCAATCTATCGCTGACTGCAAACTACAGCATAGCAATAAAATGCCAAGCATAACCAATCCTGCACGCTTACTCCATATTTCTGTTGTCATTGTTTCCTCCATTGCCTCCTTTTGGAAGCATTATTTATGCTGCCAGTATTTTTATGTCCAAAAATTTGCAAGTATTCTACTATACTCTTGTTTTCTGTCCAAATATCAAATTGTGTCATAATAAATCTATCTTTTCCGGCAAAGCCTGTTTCACACCGCCGGAAATCTCTGAAAGAAACTCTCATCCCCGGAGTTAAAAGACCGTTAGGAACGATAATTTTTCAACCCGCTTTTTGGCGGCTATTGATTTACAAAACACGGCTATGCCAGTATAATACAGACAGGAAAAAAATTCCTCTGTCTTATACAATTGAGGGGGAGGTAAAATGAAACTCAATATGCGGTTGCTGGCATTAGCAACATGCATGACCCTGTATTTATCTTTTACATGCAAGGGAACTGCTTACTCCGCAGAGTCAAACGCGCGTATCATAATCGACCACAGAACAACGAACATCAAAAAGATACCACGCCGATGGATAGAAAAAGCTAAAAATGATCTTCATATCGCCTACGGACACACCTCGCACGGAAGTCAGATAACTTCCGGCATGACAGGACTGCAAAAATTTGCAGGGAACCTTTTTTCATGGAACCATGGAGGTCAAAACGGCGCGCTGGATATACGGGACGGCAATCTTGGACATGCCAGAGACCTGGGAAACCCGAACAGAACCGCATGGGCGGCCACTACAAGGGCATATCTTGATTCGAACCCGGAAATAAACGTAGTAATGTGGTCATGGTGCGGCCAGGCAAGTTCAGCCTCACAGGCCGATATAGAAACATATCTTAACCTTATGACCAGTCTGGAAAAAGACTATCCGAACGTCAGATTTATATACATGACCGGTCATACCGACGGTTCAGGACTTTCAGGAAACCTTCATCTGCGAAATCAACAGATACGGAGTTATTGCGAAACAAACAACAAGATACTCTATGATTTCGCGGATATAGAAAGTTATGACCCCGACGGCAGATACTTTGGAGATAAAAAAGTAAGGGATGACTGTTCCTATGCAGGAGGCAACTGGGCAATTGAATGGCAAAACGCCCACAAGGAAGGCGTAGAATGGTACAGATGCCCTTCGGCGCATAGCCAGCCTCTTAACGCCAATCTGAAAGCATACGCGGCATGGTTGCTGTGGGCCCGCCTTGCGGGATGGGACGGCAGGTGAAATCTCCGGAAAGTCCTTCATCCATTTGCGAGAAAGAATGTTTATGGCTGGACTTTCAATGGATTGTTTTTTGTAAAAGTGAGATATACTGTAGGATGAAAGACGACAGGGGGAAGCTCCCCCTCCTGAAACGCGAAAGCGGCTATACAAAATGATTCAACAATATCTTGATGACCTGGAAAACAGGATTGACCCGGCCGTTGAGGACGATTTGTATTCCCAGTGGATATCTTTCTGGGAAGGCGGTGTAAAAGACGAGGTTTTTATTCCACGGAGACAGAAGAAGGCGCCTTCGTCCCTCAGGTGGCCTGAAGTTTCAGTTAACTCAACGTTGAACGACTATGAATTGATGGCTCTGCAACAGTTCAGGATATGTTCCGACCTGATATCCGACGACGGCGGCGGATTGCTCAATGTGAGATGCAATTACGGTACGGGCATCATTCCCTCGCTTTTCGGCACAGAGTTGTTCATGATGGAAGAAAAAACCAACACCCTGCCTACCACCAGACCCGTCGAGGGAGGAGAGGATGAACTCATCAAGATACTGGACAAAGGAGTTCCTTCAGTAAATAATGGATTGGGCGCTAAGGTTTTTGAGATGGCGCAGGAGTTTATAGAATTGACGAAGCACTATCCAAAAACAAGGAAGTATGTGAGCATTTACCATCCCGATATACAGGGGCCCATGGATATCTGCGAACTGCTATACGGCAGCAGTCTGTTCATTGCGCTGGTAGATAAAGCGGATTTTATTCACAAACTCCTGAGCCTTATTACTGAAACATACACGCTGTTCATGGAAGAATGGAGAAAGATTGTGCCTTTTGGCGAGGGATATTCCACTCACTGGTCGATGCTTTACAAGGGCAACATTATGCTGAGGGACGACTCAGCCATGAACCTGTCCCCCGGCATGTTCGATGAATTCATCAAACCGTATGACGGGAAGTTATTGAAAAGATTCGGCGGAGGCGGAATTCATTTCTGCGGCAGAGGCGACCATTACATTGAAAAAGCATCGCAATTTGACGGGCTGTATGCGATACATATGTCCCAGCCGGAATATAACGATATGGAAACTATTTTGAAAAATACGGTTGACCGCGGGATAAGAATCATAGGATTGAAAAGGGATTCTGCGGAGGAGCTGAAAAGAAACGGCAGGGATTTGAGAAAATGCGTTCAGTCTTTTTAACGGGTTTGAAGCAATGCGTCCCCACCCCCGGAACCTTACCTCTTAATGGATTTTGTTGCGGCTTCCACGCGGCGTTTTACCTCTTCTATCCTGATGGTGTTCGAAGTTCTGTCCACGGATAGGTTTACTCCGCCAAACACGCCGCCCTTTATCAGGAGATTCTGCTTGCCCTTTTCTCCCGCCAGCCCTTCTATCGTGAGGTGATTGTCCTTTACAGTGAGCCTGCCGGCGATAAGGCTGTATCCGAAATCGGAGCTTCCGAACACCCTTATGGGATTGCCTCCGCCCATAGAAGCAAGGACCCTGATTGCACTGAAGTTCATTACCTGCTTCACGCCTCTGACGGGTCTTGACCGGAAGGATGCCGCAACTTCCGAGCCGCCGCCCGCAAGCTTACCTTTGCCGTCTATGTCCAGAATGCCAGATATGCACACCTCGTTGCTCAACGCCCTGACAAATTCTGACAGCGCAAGTCCCCTGACGTTGAAACCGAACGCGGCGGCGAACTGTTCCGCCTCATCTTCCACGTCGCAGGTGAATATCCCTTTCCCGCCGTATAAGGTGAACTTCACGGTTCCATTGAGTTCCTCATTGAAGTCTCCGGAAAGATTTTCGGCGGTTAATTTCTGGAAATGCAGTTTATCGGCGCTAAACCGGTTTTCGGGAAGTTAACAGGAAATTCTCAAGCCTGTACTGCAAAAAAGAAAGTTCCGGCGAAGAAAGCGAGAGCGTCCCTTTCAACAGGACTTTTTTTTTATCCTTGCAATGCTGAAGTCTCTCATGGTGGCGGAGCCGCCGGACGCGGACAGGTTGTACTTCTTCCTCGTTTCTTCCGGTATGAACTTCAGGAAATCTTCAAGCGGCATATTCTCGGTTTCAAAGTTGAGGTTGAATGTTTCTTTATCTACAAACCCCTTGAACAGCACCTGTCCTCCCCGAGCGTTTAACAGTTTGCCGTCTGCGATATCGGTTCTGTTTTCGGCCATCCGGTAAACACCCTTAACAAACGCGGTGAATTTATTCTCCCCGTCCATTGAAAGTTCCTTCAGCACAACATCGAACCGAATCGTTCTTTTTGCCGGTTCGTCCTTTACGAAATCAAGCAGAGCTGTTCCCGTGGCTTTGCCGCTGAAAGGAATTTTCAATCCCAGGAAATCGTTGATTTCCTTTATCTCGGTTCCGTTCAGGTTGATGTTCAGGCTCACCCCTTCTTTTCCCCATTTCTCAAGGAATCCTTTGACCTCAAAACTGCCGAGTTTGTCTATCTTGACGGAAGTCGGTCTGATGTTGAGTTCGCCCTTCCTAAAGTTTCCCGTAACCGACCCACTGACTTTCACGTCTCTCTTCCCGTCTTTCATGGAGATACTGCCCGGACCGGCGAAAGCAAGCGTGCTTAGAGAAAAAACAGGGCGGATGCGGAGCTCCTTCATGAAGACCGGGACAAAACGGTTGGCAATGGCAACGCGCTTCAGTTTAAGCGACGGCGGCAGGGAGAAAGAAATTGAACCTATGTTCACGATGTTCCTGCTTAATGAGGAGACCTTCCGGATGATGCACCGTTCGGAGACCTTGACGGACACTGCGGACAATAAGAACGTTGCGGCAAGGATAACAAGAACTATCTTAAGCGTTTTTTTCATTTTTCAGGTAACGGGCAAAGAATTTAAAGGCCATCCTTCCAGAAAATGCATGTGCCCCTGGAAAAATCTCTATCTGGAGTTTGTCCCTCTCCCCCGCCGCTTCGTATGCCGCAGAAACCTTTTCGTGGGCTTCCAGCGCGGAATGCAGCCAGAAGCAGTTATCGTTGGCGCCGGATTCCAACAACAGCGGTTTCGGACAGATTGCTCCGATTACGTCTCCCACGTCCGCGTACTTGTAGAGGTTGGGCACCAGCTGGCTTCCGCAGAAATTTGCGCGGCTGACGGCGTAGTGCTTCGTGGTCGTGGCGTAGCAGATAATGTCTCCCGCCTTTATCCGCGGCTCAAGGAGCATCATATAGGTCGCCATCGTTCCTCCGAAGGACAGCCCCATGCATCCTATGTTATCCGCATCCACGTCGTCTCTCGTAAGAAGGAAGTCAATCGCCCGCATCCCGTCAAACACGTTTGCGCCCAGAAGCGTCCTTCCCAGTATCAGGTGCTGTATGAAATGCACGTTGCATATGTCGCGGGGTGCAAAGGGATTGTTATACCCGATGCGTTCGCCGAAGCTCCGCCAGTCCGGGCATATTGCGATGAAGCCCTTTTCCGCCATCTGCTCGCCGTAGTTGTAGTTATGCGCATTGATAAGCCCTCTGATTTCTACATTGCCGTTAACGGCGCCGGCAACCGGGTCTTTTCCGTAAGGTCCGTGCCCGTGACAGCAGAGTATTGCGGGATGTTTTTTCGCACCGTTTTTCGGTATGAGTATGTAGAGCGGCATGAAACAGTCTTTTTCCGTTTGTATGATGTATTTTTCGCGGATGTAGTTCTCTCTTTCTTCAGAGACCACCTTCACTGGAGACAAGTCTGATGGTTCCGGCATCTCGCCCAAGAGCTCTCGCACCTTCTTTGTCAGACGCTCTTTCCATACAATGAACTGCTCTCTGTTCTTTGCGGTGAAAGCCATCTCCGGCATTATGCCGTCAGCCCACTTTTCTATGAAATTGTCCGTTAACTGCACCGCATCGTTTCTGTTAGGCATAATACTTCTCCTCGCAGGTTGAGAAAAGCTTAACACATATCAAATTGAGGGTCAAAACGAGAACGGCGCGAAACCTACAGAACAATCTCTCTATAGTCGGTTTCGCACGGATACCCTTCTAAAAAGAGAGCTTTTCTGGCCACGGGCATGCCTATCATGGAATACTCAGTATGGGATAAATCCCTGTCTCCATGCCGGCAGATGGAATATGCGCGCCGGGATGCCCTCGGAGGGATATATCTTTAAAACGCAGACAGGCCTTCTTCCCTTGCCGGGAGGAAATCCGCCTTCGTTATTTTTTCCCCAGAGCGGACCCCGTCAAGACCGGATTTAAACAGAACGTTGGAACACCGCTGTTCAAAAAAAGATGTGATTTTGCCCTGCGCCGGAAGATTAAGGGCGAATATCTTTTCTTCGGGGGTATTTGCACCCCTGGCTATCCCTTTCAGCTGTTCCAGAATGTGCGGCATATACCTGGCTGTTGAATGCGTGAAATCCCGGATTCTCCCCGCAAGTTTCTCTTCTTCCTTTACAAAGCGGGCTACATGTTCCTGTATTTCCATCCGGAGGGATTCTCCCGCCATCTCCCCTATCCGCCTGTCGCTTCCCCTGCATTCAACTATCTTCATTTTCGTTTCCGCATCCATCTATAATCATATATGCTTTCCGGTTTGTAAAACCTTAAAGGCGAGACCTATCAATTCGCACAGCTTTATTTGTTTTACTGTAAACTATCACGTCCGCATACCTGTCTCACACGAAACAAAGCCGCGAACCGTCCGCGCCAGTCTGGAAAATCCCCTGCATGATTCTGACGATTAACAGCTGTAAAACGATTTCCCTGCTATTTTGCGGCGCCGGAACCTTCTTCACAGCTGAATACGAATCCGCGCAATTGCTCCAGGTATTTCTCGCCATAATCCTGAAGATATCAGACCCAACGTTAAACAGGCGATTAAAACTGCTGTTTTCCTTGGCATGTTATCCCCTCTTTTTTTATATCCGTCAAACCACTGCCGCGGCAACTTTCTTTCCGGGCATCCTCTTAAGGACGGTTGCACAGGAAGCCCTGTGAACCAGATATGTCCGCAATATCCGTTCTGCCGGAACCGTACGCCG
>JAKJFI010000049.1 GCA_022704985.1 Candidatus Omnitrophota bacterium
TTAAAAAGAAAGAGATGGCTGTTCCCCCGCAAAAGCCGGCACCGCCTCCGGAGAAACGTCAGCCGGCGCCTCCTGTTGAGGTGAAAAAAACTGTTGAAAAGGCAGAACCAAAACGAGAATTTAAACAACCGGCGAAACCTCCCATACCGCAAAAAAGAAAGATAACCGTTGAAGGCACGGAAACCGTCAAGGAGTTCTCTGAAAAAACAAGCATACCAGCCGTGGAGATAATAAAGTACTTTTTCACTCAGGGTTTCATGGTAAATATAAATCAGTCTCCAGGAAGAGAGAATCTCAGGAAGATATGCGGGATTTTCAGCATTGAAGCGGATTTCGAAAAAACGGAGACGGAAGCTAAAAAGGCTCCGGAAGTCAGGAAAAGCGGGGTGATGGTTCCGCGCGCTCCTGTCGTGACTATCATGGGGCATGTTGACCACGGCAAAACCACTATACTCGACACAATACGCAAGAGTCGTATAGCGGAGAAAGAACACGGAAAGATTACACAAAAGATAGGTGCGTACAAATTTGATATGGGGAAGAAAGGCACGATAGTCTTTCTCGACACTCCGGGACACGAATCCTTCACGGCGATGAGGGCAAGGGGAACACTGGTAACGGATATAGTCATACTGGTGGTCGCCGCGGACGAAGGAATAAAGCCGCAGACCGTTGAAGCCATAAGCCATGCAAAATCCGCAGGCGTACCAATTATCGTGGCGGTGAATAAGATAGACAAGCCGAACATAAATCTGGACCGCGTCAGACAACAGCTCGCTGAGTACAAGTTGATTCCTGAGGCATGGGGCGGCGATACTGTCTTTGTAAATGTTTCGGGACTTACCGGACAGGGTATCAATGAACTTCTTGAGATGATAGTGCTGATGGGAGAAATGCTTGAGCTGAAGGGAAGCGTTGAAGGCTGCGCCGAAGGGGTTGTCATAGAGTCCTTCGTTGACCGGACAAAAGGGCCGATTATCAACGCTCTCATAAGAAATGGTACTATCAGAACAGGCGATTCCTTTATAGCTGGTGCAGTGAAAGGCAAGGTGCGGGCGATAGTAGATGACTGGAACAGGAAGCTTGATAGCGCCGGTCCGTCCACACCCGTTGAAATACTCGGCGCCGATGGGGTTGCCGTGCCCGGAGAAGAGTTCAGAACATTAAAATCGGATAAACTGGCGCGCCAGATATTTGAGCAGAAAGGAATGGAAAGCCAGAGGGATACCGCGACACGCAAGGTAACCCTGCAGGATATTTCCGAAGGCCTGCAGAAAGGAGAAGTCAAACAGCTTAACCTCATAATAAAGACTGACTATGCGGGCACTGAGGATGCCATAAGGGACGTGATAGGAAAAACACCTGAAAGCGAAGTGAAAATTTCAATCATACATTCGGCTACCGGCGCAATCAGCGAGTCCGACATATTGCTCGCCTCCGCGTCGAGCGCGGTTGTTGTGGGATTCAACGTTCCGCTTACACAGCAGGTGGAAGAGACAGCAAGGTCCGAAGGTGTGGAGGTCAGAACCTACAGGATAATATACGAACTCGCGGAAGACATACGCAAAACTGTCGAGGGAATGCTTGAACCCGAGGAGCAGGAGGTTCTGATGGGACAGGCTTCCGTCAGGAAAATCTTCAACCTTTCCGACAAGTCAACTATAGCAGGATGCCTTGTTGTTGACGGAAAAATCGTTCGCGGTTCAATAGGAAAGGTGATAAGGTCAGGAACGGTCATGTTTCAGGGAAACATTTCCAGTCTTAAGAGGTTTAAAGAGAACGTAAGAGAAGTGAAACTGAATACTGAATGCGGCATAGGTATCGAGAATTTTAATGATTTTCACGAAGGTGATATTATCCAATCCTATATCAAGACAAAGATGCCAAAGAAGCTTTAATAATCATGGAGATGATTTTTCCCGGGTCAGGCGGCGCTACAGACAGTTCACCCGCCCAATCACTTTAGCTCAGCAACCCAGTGACTCTCCCGGGCGATAGGGATAAAACTATGAAAGACTGCATCTTTTGCATGATGGCTGAAGGTGCGATTAAATGCGACAAGTTTTATGAGGACGAAACATTCCTGGCCTTCAGGGATATAAACCCGCAGGCTCCCGTTCATATCTTGCTCATTCCGAAGAAACATATCGCAAAACTTCACGACACGGAAGACGCTGAACTTCTCGGAGGACTGCTCAAGCTCGCTTCGAGAATTGCAAAGAATGAGGGAATATCCGAAAGCGGATACAGGGTGGTTATCAACAATAACAGGGATGCCGGACAGAGCGTCGAACATCTTCATCTGCATATACTCGGCGGAAGGGTCATGAAATGGCCTCCGGGATAACAAGACGTTTCTAATTAGAAACGGTTATTGGGAAAGGAATAAGTCGCATGGTTAAAGAGATAAAAATAGGGAACGTGAAAATTGGCGGTGAAAACATATTCTGCCTGATAGGCGGTCCCTGTGTAATTGAGAACGAGAAGGTTATAATGCAGACCGCTGAATTTCTTGCAAAGCTCTGTTCTGACGAAGATGTCCCGTTCATCTTCAAAGCGTCGTTTGACAAGGCGAACAGGTCGTCGATAAAATCCTTCAGGGGTCCGGGGATGAGGAAGGGGCTGGCTCTCTTAAGAAAAGTATCGGAAAAATTTGACCTGCCGGTAACTACAGATGTTCACTGCGTAACACAGATTGATGAGATAAGAGATTCCGTGGATATGATACAGATACCGGCATTCCTGTGCAGGCAGACCGACCTGCTTATTGGCGCCGGAAAAACCGGTAAGCCGGTGAACGTGAAAAAAGGACAGTTTCTCTCCCCAATGGAAATAAAAAACGTAATAGAAAAGATTCTATCAACGGGCAACAGCAATATTATCATTACCGAGAGGGGAACGACCTTCGGGTACAACAACCTCGTTTCTGATTTCCGGGCACTTCCTATGATGCGGGATTTCGGTTATCCGGTGATATTCGATGCAACGCACAGCGTGCAGGAGCCGGGAGGCAGGGGTACCAGCTCCGGCGCAAAAAAGAGATACATTCCCTATCTGGCAAAGGCTGCAATTGCGGTCGGATGCGACGGCATATTCGCAGAAATTCATCCAGCGCCTGAAAGCGCATTATCGGACAGCGCCAACATGCTTGATTTGAATGAGATGAAAGTCCTTGTCAGAGACCTGAAATCCATATACAATGCATTGAGATAAAATGAATAGAAAAGACTACATTAAATATGCGCAGAAAGTAATAGACACCGAGTGCAGAAATCTGAAGAACATGCGGGATAATTTAGACGAGGGATTCCCGAAAGCCGTCGATTGCATATGTAAATGTACGGGCAAGGTAATTGTGACCGGCATGGGCAAGAGCGGAATAATATGCAGAAAGATAGCCGCTACCCTTGCAAGCCTGGGCACGCCTTCGATATTTCTTCATCCGGGCGACGCGGTGCACGGAGACATTGGAATGGTATCCAGGCACGATGTTGTAATAGTGGTATCAAACAGCGGCGAAACAGAGGAAATTTTGAGAATAATTCCTACGATAAAGAAAATAGGCGCAACGATTATTTCGTTTACATGCTCAAAAACATCTTCGCTGGGAACATTCAGCGACATAGTCATTGATACAGGCGAAATTGAAGAAGCTGATACGTTTGGCATAATACCTTCCTCAAGCACTACATGCGCGCTGGTTCTGGGAGATGCCATAGCCCTTTCGATAATGGCCGTCAAGGGTATCTGTGAACGCGACTTTGCGGTTTTTCATCCGGCAGGCAACCTTGGCAGACGTTTGATGCTCAAGGTGAAAGATGTTATGCATACGGGGAAGAAGATTCCTATAGTAAGCGAGGATGCGACGGTCTGCCGCGCGATAGGCGAGATAAACAGAAAAAATCTGGGTTTCACGCTTGTGCTCAACAGTAAAGGAAAGCTTACAGGAATATTGACCGACGGCGATATAAGGCGCATACGGATATCACGGGGCTTATCGTGAAGGATTGGATGACCGCAAATCCCAAAACAATCAAGGAAGACAATCTTGCTGTACAGGCGTTGAGCATCATGGAAGAATCCGAAATTACGTGCCTGGTAATCAAGGAAGAAAAGACCGGGAAACCAAAGGGAATAGTGCATCTGCACGACCTTCTCGGAAAGAAGGATTTCAGGATTGAAAACTAATAAAATAAGGATTGTAGCCACAGATATCGATGGTGTGCTGACAAACGGAAAAATCTTTTTTATCAACGGTCAACTCCATCGTTTTTATAACATAAAAGATGGTCCCGCTTTCCACCTGTTGAGGCTTGCCGGCATCAAAACGGCCGTTATAAGCGGAAAACGGTCGATTGAAGCGAAAAAGAGATTCATCGAGCTGGGAGTTGACCTGTATCTTGAGGGCGTTCAAAACAAATTGCTCGTTGTGCAACAAAAGATAATAGGCAAGGGCGCAGGATGGGAAGAACTGTGCTATATCGGAGATGACCTTCCCGACCTTGCAGTTATGAAAAAAGCGGGTTTTTCAACGGCTCCAGCCGATGCCGTGACTGAAGTAAAGAGAGCCGCATCTCTGGTCTGCAAAAACAAGGGCGGCGGGGGGGTCTTCAGGGAAACGGCTGAAATCATTTTAAAGGGGAGCAGGAGATGGTCGGAAATAAAAGAAAAATATTTATCCTTGTGTCTCTGATATTCCTGACATACGGATGTTCAGGGAAACGGGGGAACGAAGCGCCGGCGGATAAATCCGACGAACAGATAACGGGTTTTTCACTAAAGCAGTTTGCCGATGACAAGACCAGTTTCATACTTCAAGGAGAAAGCGCAGAAATTTCCACAAAGACTGGAACAACAATATCCACTCCTGAACTCTCCCTTTCGACATCAACAGAGACGATAGAGATAACTACGGGTAAAGAGGGGAAAGGCGCTATTAAAATCATACCGGATGCAAAAAAGGTGAATAATATCATTATAACCGGAAACATCAGTATAGTGTACAGGGACATAAAGACGGGCGTTGTAACCATGCAAGGAAAATGCGGGAAACTTACATACAACAACAGTGAAAAGATGATTATAATGGAAAACTCGCCTGTCATAACAAGAAATAAAAGCCGCTTTGGAGGCGATGTAATATACTACAGGATAGACACCAGTACCGTTGAATTGAAGGGGAATGTAAATGCCCGTATATACAGTGAAGAGAAAACTGTTGCTGATTAGCCTGTTCCTTTTTTCTTCGATTCTTAGCGGAAAGGATATTGACGTATGCCTGTGGCGCGGCGCCAATCCCGAAAGCGTCATAGAAAGACTTCAAAAACAATATATCGACGGCCCTGTGTATGCGGTGAAACATAACGAAGAGTCGGCGATTATCAATAATATCGACCTTAACGATTATATTGCCGGTGTCCTGGCAAAGGAGATGGATTCGCAGTGGCCGCTGGAGGCGTTAAAGGCGCAGGCGGTGGTATCGCGAACTTTCACCTTGTACACGTCGGACGTTAACAGGTCCAAAGGCAACCCGTACGACGTTGAAAACTCGATATATAACCAGGTGTATAGTGCTACCAGCTGTGACAGAATAATCAGAGCTGTTGAAGAGACTGAAGGCGAAGTGCTTACCTTCGACGGAAAGATTATGGAGGTTTTTTTTCATTCGAGCTGCGGAGGAGCAACCTCTTTGACTTCCGATGTATGGGGGGGTAGCTACGGACACATATCGTCCGTGCCCGGCTGTTACTGCAGAAAATCGCCCGTCAGCAAATGGAGTAAGACTTTTACAGCGGGGCAGATTAACAGTATGCTCGGTCTTGCATCTGTTGAAGATATAAGGGTAAGGGAAACCGATGTTGCCGGAAGAGTGACGCTATTGCAGATTTTAACGAAAAATGGTAATATAAAAAGCCTGACGGGACACGGATTTCGACTGCGGGTCAACAGCATGTCCAGGAAAATTCTGTTTAATAGCCCCGATATTTTGCCGAGTACTGCCTTCACAGTCAGCAAGACAGGAAATAATTTCCGCTTTGAAGGAACAGGCTACGGACACGGAGTCGGTCTGTGCCAGTGGGGCGCAAAGATAATGGCGCAGGAAGGGGTTAAATACACCGAAATCCTGAAGCATTATTTTCCAATGATGAAGCTTGAAAAACGATGAAGTAAGACCCCCCTACAAAAAACTGGAAATATGGGGATTCTTATAAAGGAGATTAAATGGAGATACGCGTATATGCTTCAATTCCGATAGACAAGAGCTTCGAGGAATATATCAGGAATAAATTCGCCCGGCTTGATAAGTTTATATTCAAGGATGGAACCATCGAGCTCAACATTAACAAGGAAGGTCCTTTTTATGTCAGCAAAGCAAACATTAACTCCGGTCAGCACAATCTATTCATAAGAGAAGAGAACAACGATCTCAACAAGAGTATAGAGAATCTTTTCGACAGAACGAAAAGGCAGGTCAGGAAATTGCATGACAAGATTGTTGACCGACCTCACAGACAATAAAATAAAAATTAACCCATAAGCGTTTGTCACCGCGAGAAATGCTTTGTATGACGAAGCAATTCTCACAACGGACTCCGCAATCTCACAATAAAGCTGGGATTGCCACGTTGAAAATCCCGTAGAACGGAACACGGCGCTCACGACGACGCAAAACGTCGGTTCGGGAAAAAAGGAGAAGGAATAATGAAGATAACGGATTTTTTAAAAGAAGATTGTGTATTGGTTTCGGTAAAAAGCAGGGATAAGAAGGGGGCGGTTTCCGAACTCCTGGAAATGCTGAAGAAGAATAAATACATCAGTGAAAGCCAGGATATTCTTGATAACGTAAT
>JAKJFI010000050.1 GCA_022704985.1 Candidatus Omnitrophota bacterium
CCGGACAACAGCAAGCCTCCTATCGCCGTGACGCCGAAGGGCTTCCACATCTCGCCGCCGCTTCCAATCCCGAGAGCAAGCGGCAGCATCCCGAACATCGTCGTCAAGGACGTCATCATCACGGGTCTCAAACGTCTGGTGCACGCATTAACGATGGAGTCATAGACGTTCATTCCTCCTGCCCTTAGCTGGTTGGTATAATCGACAAGGACTATCGCGTTGTTAACCACAACCCCAATGAGCATTATTACCGCCATGAAGGACATTATGGAGAAGGTGACCCCGGTTGCAAGTACCGCCCATATGACTCCGATAAAGGTGAACGGGATTGAAAACGCTATGATGAAAGGCGTCTTCAGCGATTCAAACTGCGCCGCCATCACCATGTACACAAAAAGCGTCCCGAGAAGGAGAAGGAACGTCATCTCCGAGAAGGCTTCTCTCTGTTCTCTTATCTCTCCCCCTATCTCTACGTTGACGCCTGCGGGAATCTCCATATTTTTCATCCTCTTTTCCACATCCGCCTGAATCTCACTGATGGACCGTTTGTATGGGTCGCATCCCACGATTATGATTCTCTGCCTGTCTTTCCTGTCTATCTGAACCGGTCCGAGACCGAGATTGACTTTTGCTATGTCTTTAAGCAGTATTGTCCTGCCCTGTCCGGCGGGTATGGGTATCATCCCGACCCTGCCCGCATCATGCCTGTCTTTATCCGCAAGCTGCACGAACACCTCGAAATCTTCATCTCCATCGCGGTATCTTGTCGCCTCGGAACCGTAGAAGTACGTTCTTAAAGTCTGTCCTATCATCGCGGTATTCACCCCGAGATGTTTTGCTTTCTCTTTGTCCACCTCAACGTGTATCTCCATCCGCGGCTCCTTGAAGGATATCCCCACGTCCACGGCGCCTTCAATCATCTTCATCATCCCTTCAACCTTCCTTGAAAACTCAAGCAGGACGTCAAGGTCCTGCCCGGTAAGTTCAACCTCAATCTGCTGTCCCTGTTTTATGCCCCCGCCGCCGCCGGCCGCCGTGACGGACAAGTTTTCCAGTCCAGGGATTCTGTTTATCTCTTCCCGCAGATTCCGCGCTATGTCGGAGATAGTCCTGACCCTCTCGTTTCTCGGCACAAACTTCACCCGCATATTCCCTGTATTAGGTCCATGATACCTCCTGATGTTTCGCCCGCGGTACCGTACCAGAAGAGCCGTTCAGGCTCTTTCTCGTCTATGATGTCACCTATATTTCGCAGTATTTGGTCAGTTTCCTCAAGACGCGCTGATTCATTCAGGGAGAACTTTATTTCAATCTCTCCGGAATCCGAAGAGGGGAAGAATTCGCTCGGCACAAACCTGCCGAGGTATGCGCTGAAAACAAACACTATTACCAGCGAACTCAGGACAAGCTTTTTATGGTGCAGGCAAAACACGAGGAACTTTCTGTAAAGAGTTTCCATCTTTACCAGCAATATTTCGCCTGTTTTATAGAACCGGCTCTCGTTGAGCTTTTCGCCGTTTTCATGAAAATGCGACGTGAAAAGCTTTGACGCAAGCATAGGGGTCAGCGTGAGAGCCACGAAAAGCGAAGCAAAGATTGTCACGGCAACGATGGTCCCCAGCTGTTTGAAGAGGATGCCGCTTATGCCCGTGGCAAAAACAAGGGGTATGAAAACCACTATGGTGGTAAGAGATGAGCCGGTTATTGCTCCGCCCACCTCTTTTGCCGCCAAGATGCTTGCTTCGACTGGTTTCTTGCCTTCCTCCATGTGGCGCAAGATATTTTCAACCATGACAATCGTGTTATCTACAACCATGCCTATCGTGACGGCAAGGCTCATCATGGATATGATGTTCAGGGTCAGTCCCCTTGCAAAGAGGTAGATGAACGCTACCATCAGCGAGAACGGTATCGTCAGGAAAACCACGAGACTTGACTTCCACCTGCGCAGAAACAGGAAGGTTATCAGCACAACAAGGAAAGCGGCGGTAAAAACCGATGACTTCAGGTTGTCCATCGTCATTATGACATAGTCGGAGGAATCAAAAGGTATGTCAATGATTATATCCCCGGGCAATGAAGGTTTTATCTTTTCCAGCGCAGTTTTTATCTGTCTTGAAACGTCTATTGTGTTTTCGCCGGACTGTTTCTGTATCACCAGGACTATAGACTCCTTTCCGTTCTGATAAGACTTTGCAGTCTCCTCTGCAAACCCGTCCGTTACCTACGCTATGTCTCCCAGATAGACCGGCATGCCGTTGGATATGTTCAGCGCTATCCTGGATATTTCTTCCGCTCTGTTGAACCGCCCGGGCATCCTCAGGAAATAGTTCCGCCTGCCTTCTTTTATTGTGCCGAGAGGCACGTCTATGTTCTCCTCTGCAAGACGCTGGACGACAAGAGCGGGAGGAATGTTATACGCTTTGACCTTATCCCAGTTGAGCGCAACCTTTATCTGCCGTTTAAGCCCGCCATACATGGATATATTGCCGACACCTTTCGCTCTTTGCAGGGGATCGATAATGCTATTGTCAACTATGTATTCAAGGTCTTTCCATGATTCTCCGGCGCCTATGGAAACCACAATGACGGGCACCGCATCCGTATCTATCTTGAATATTATCGGTTCCTCGCTATCCGGCGCGTTCTGTTTGATTTTCGCCTTTGCAAGGTCAAGGTTGTTTCTTATGTCCGAAGTCGCCACGTCAACATCTACGCTCCAGTCGAATTCGCAGGTGACCATCGACAGGTTATTCCTCGACACGGACTTCAGTTTATCAAGGTTGGGAACCGTAGAAAGCGCATCTTCCAGTTTCCTGGTAATATCATTCTCTACGTCGCTTGCGCTTGCTCCCGGGTATGGGACGATGACTGTTACGACCGGCAGTTCAATATCCGGAAGCATGGCTACTGGAAGCTTTACCGCGGCGATGATACCCAGCAGAAGAATGCTGATGAATACCATCAGTGTTGCGTAAGGTCTTTTTACCGTAAGTTCCGATATAGTCATTTACCCCGAACTCCCCCGCCCCGAACACTTCTCTGATACGCCTGAGAAGTGAGGAGCTATGATTTCAACCCTCATTGTGAGGGGCTTTAGTTTATCGTTTTCGTCCTGTCGGCAGGCACTACCTTCTTGCCCGTTTCAAGCACCCCCTGAGAGGTAACCACGACAACATCCCCTTCTTTCAATCCGTCTTTAATCTCTATAATGCCGTTACCCATTGTCCCTGTCTCAATATACACCTTCTCAACTGTGTCGGCATCGCGCATCCTGAAACAGTAGTAACTGCCGCTGCCCGGCATTCTCATGAGGGTATCGAGAGAAACCGCAAGCACGTTTCTCGTTCCGGTGTCTATAAAGACTCTCGCAAACATCCCTTCTTTCAGCAGATAGCCGGGATTTTCAACCAGCACCTCCACCATCGTTGTTCGAGTGGCATAGTCGGTAACAGGCATAACCTTGTTCACCCGGCCGGAAAACCGGCGTTCAGGGTAAACATCCGTTTCAACGGAGACTCTCTGGTTTGCCTTGACCTTTTTTATATCGCTTTCACCCACCGGCACCGTAATCTTTACCCTGCTTATGTCGACTATGGAGACCAGCGGGTCGGACTTGGACATCGTGCTTTCCGTGATAAGCTCCCCTTCGTCTATGAATTTTTTCGCAACCATGCCGGATATCGGCGAAAGAATGTTCGTGTCCTTCAGTCGCCTCTTCGCGTTTCCCATCTGCGCTTCCAGAGCCTTCAGCCGGTACAACGCGGAATTATACTGCGTTTCCGTATCCTCGAAATTCTTGGGCGCAATCACTCCCTCATCCGCAAGTCTCTTGTACCTTTCGTAGTCACGCTTGAGATTTTCAAGCTGGTATTGCTGGGATTTTATCTCGTTTTCCAGCTGTTCCACGGCAAGTCTTCTCTGCTCTCCCTCAACCGTGGCGATAAGCTGTCCAGTTTTTACAAAATCGCCTTCTTTAACCGTAAGTTTTTCCAATATCCCTGTCGCTTCGGTGAAAATGACGACTTTCTTGAAAGGTTCAACGTTGCCAATCGCCTCGACGGTCATCGGAATTGCGGCATTCCTCACCTTCTCAACTTCCACCGATATCGCCCTCTCTTCCTGTTCGGCTTCCACCGGTACGTTCCGGTCTTTCATAGCGGCTCTCGCAATCACCAATGCTACTACCGCCAGCAGTATGACGCCCAATATTATGTGTGTCTTCTTTTTCATTGTATTTCTCCTTCACGCTCAATGAAACTACAGGCATTAAATCCTAATTTCTCAAATGCCAAACTCAACTGCCTTTGTTTTTGTTTGAGGTTCGGAATTTGGCGCGCTTAGAATTCTTTAGCATTTGCGACACCTGCCGATTTTTCCAGCTGTGCGCAGGCGAGCTGGTAGTCGTAAAACGCCTGGCAATATTTGTTCCGCGCGGCGGTCAGGTCTGTCTGTGCATCCAGCACGTCCGAGGTTACCGCCATTCCTTCCTTGAAAAGAACGTTGGTCACCCGCAGGTTTTCTTCCGCCGTCTCAAGCGCTTTTTTTGATGTTTCTATCTGCCTGCCTGCTGTTTCCATGTTAAGATAAGCGGTTTTCACTTCCAGCTCGATGGACTTTCGCATGAGAGCGTACTGTGCGTCTATCTCCTTCTTTTGGTGGTTCGCTTTCCGGACTCTGTATCCGGTCTCGCCCCAGTTCCAAATATCCCACATGAGAGCTACCCCGGCATTCCAGCTGCTCTTCCATTCATCCACCGCATTCTGCGCTCCCCTGTCGATAAGATAGTTGCCGAAAAACGCTATCTGCGGATGGTAACCGCTTCTTTCAGCCTGCACGCTGTAACCGTACATCTTTGCGGCGCTTTCCAGCCCCTTCAATTCAGGCCTCCGTTCATAGGAAAGCTCCGTCCAGTACGCAAGGGGTTTTTCCTCGCCGCGTCGTTCAAGAACATCCTCTGCCTCAAACTCCGAAGAAAGCGGCTCGCTCAGAAGGAAACAGAAAGCCGCCTTTGAAAGAGCAAGTCCGTTTTCCGCCTGCAGTATCTGCTGTTGTGTGTCAGCGAGAAATACTTCTGTTTTGAGGACGTCGGCCCTGGTAACAAGCCCTTCCCTGAAAAAAGCTTCGGCGGTCTTTAGGTGTTCTTCGGCCATCTTTTTCAGGCTGTTTACGGTGTCAACGCTTCTTTTTGCTTTCAGGATTGAAAAATATCCTTTCTTTACGTCAAATATCAGGCTCTGCTCCACCGCCTGTTTTTCGAATACGTTCCTGCGCACATTCTCCTTTGCCTGCGAATAAACCGCCGTGAGTCTTCCTCCGGTGTACAGCGGCTGGGACAGGGTGAGTCCGAAATTATAGAGGTTCGCATCGGTAATCTTAAAAGACATCCCGCCGAATTCCATCACCCGCTCTTCATCCAGGCGAGTGTAGGTGAAAGACGAAGCAAGTCTGGGCAGGAAGTAGGTTGATGCTTCCTGTTTCCCGTATTCCGCCTGTTGAACCCTCTCCGAACTTGCCGCTACCTGCAGGTTGTTCGAAACTGCCTTTTCAATACTCTTCTCAAGCGTCATAATCTCTTGTGCGAAAACCGTACCTGCAAGGAATATGCACAATGAAAAAATCAATCTCTTCATATATCTCCTTCACCTCCCCCCTTCTTTCCTTCGTCCCCCCTGAGAGAGGGGCAGGGTGAGGGGGTTCCGCTCATCTTTTGAGAGGTCCGTCCAGTAAAATAGCTGTCAGGTTGTCAATCTCTTGTTTCAGATTTCGGATGTCTTTTTCCTTAAAGTAGGAATGTTCCAGCCCTTTCAGTATCTTATGAATGTTGGCTGCCGTAATATCTACCTTCTTTATGTTGAACAGGTTCTGCTGTATCCCGTCTTTTAATATTTTGCCTATTATGGAGAGTTCTTCCCGGTCGATTCCTGTCCTGATTTTTTCAATCAACCCGTAGTTTTCGAAATATTCGTCCGCAAGGGCGGTATAATAGTTCGCAAGCGCCTGCATAACGGACATCCTTGTCATGATGTAAGCGGAGATTTTTTCGCGGGCAGGCACCTGCATGACCGCTACCTTCATCAGTTCTTCCTTTCCCTTTTCTATTTCCACTTCCGCAACCGCATGGAAAAGCTCATCTTTGTCCTTGAAATAGTAATATATGGTACTCTTCGCTTTACCCAGCGCCCTGGCGATATCTTCCATGGCGGTCTTTTTGAAGCCGTAACGGGCAAACAACTCCCGGGAGGTTGTGATTATTCCATCGCGCATGTTCTGATGCAGGTTCGTAAGCTTCATTTTTCAACCATTCGACCAAAAGAGTCTAAAAGTCAATTTTACATCTGCAAAGACTGCCTGTCAAGTTTATGTTGACGGAGAACATTCTATGGAACAAAGTGTGAGTGATGCCCACGGGCATTCCCGAGGGCATCTGCCACCTTAGGGGGTTAGTAGAAAAAATACAAAACACCTTGAGAGAAATCCAGGAAGATGTTGAGATGGAGGATTCTATAGTTTTCACTCCATCAGCTGGCGGAGTGCGCGTGACTCTTCCATGAATTCTTCAAATGACATCTCTTTTAAGAAGTTCATGCCCCTGCTCGCCCTTATGCGGGCGCATTCGCTGGCTCCAAAG
>JAKJFI010000051.1 GCA_022704985.1 Candidatus Omnitrophota bacterium
TCTCCGGAAGAGGTTGTGTTGAAACGCGCAAAGATTGCCTGCGAGTGCGGGGTGGATGGTGTCATCGCATCAGGCAAAGAAGCGTCGTTAATCAAGAAAGAAACCGACGGCAGACTCCTGGTTGTTACTCCGGGTGTGCGGCCTGCAGGCGCGTCAGCCGACGGACAGAAGCGGTTTGTAACTCCGGCGGAGGCGATAAAGGCAGGTGCGGATTATCTGGTTGTGGGAAGACCTATAAAGAATGCTCCTGACCCGAGAGTTGCCGCTATAGAGATACTTAAAGAGATGACGCAGGCATTTGAGGAAAAACGCCCCTCATCCTGACCTTCTCCCACAAGGGGCGAAGGAAAAAGGAATAGGGTAAGGAGGGTAACAAAATGACTGAAAGGGAACGATACGTTAAGAGTCTCTTGTTTGAAGACGTGGACAAGGTGTTCTTTTCGCCGGGCGGTCCCAGGGAGTCAACGCTTAAGAGGTGGCGACAGGAAGGACTTCCGGCTGATGCCAACTGGCACGAGTATCTCCTCTCCAAGGAGCTGGGCATAAAACTGGACAATCCTCAGTCCGAGCGCGTTAATTTCAGAGTCTCTTTTACGATGATGCCGGAATTTGAAGAAAAAGTGCTTGAGCATAGGGACGGACACTACGTTGTCCAGGACGTTAAAGGCACGGTTGTGGAGATTGCGGATAATTTTGATGTAACCTATCTCCGCAGCGCAAAAGATTTTGTTACCAGGAAGTACATTAAATTTCCGGTTGAGAACGTGAAAGACTGGGAGGCAATGAAAAAAAGGTATGACGCGAATGACCCGTCAAGGATTTCCGCCAACCTGAAAGAAGTGAGCGGAAAACTGAACAACAGGGATTACCCTCTTGCGACAAGCATTTCCGGTCCTTTCTGGCAACTGCGCGACTGGTGCGGGTTTGAGAACCTGTGCATGCTCATGGCGACCGAGCAGGATTTCGTCATGGAGATGGTGAATTTCTGGAAGGATTTCGTACTGAGCATTCTCAGCAAACTAAAGGGATACATGTCATACGACTCTGTGATTATAAGCGAGGATATGGCTTACAAGGAAAAAAGCATGATATCTCCCGCAATGGCAAGAAAATATCTCATGCCCGTGTGGAGCGCATGGGCTGACATGCTGAAAGAGAGCGGATGCAAAGTCGTAATACTGGACTCCGACGGCTATATAGGCGAGTTGATACCCCTGTGGATAGAATCCGGCATAAATTGCTGTCTCCCCATAGAGGTTGCGGCAGGCAACGACCTGGTGGAATACAGGAAACTTTACGGAAAAAAGATGGCTTATAAAGGCGGTATAGACAAACGCGCCATAGCAAAAGGCGGCAAGACGCTGGAAGATGAAATCTATAGGGTAGTGCCGCCGTTGCTGAAAGACGGCGGTTACATACCGGGCTGCGACCATGGGGTTCCGTCCGATATTTCGTGGCGGAATTTCGTTGACTTCACCAGACTGCTTGTCAAACTCCAGGGCTGGCTGTAGCCAGATTGATTTCATCCGGATATCTTTGCCGTCTGGCTATCCGGTCAACTGAATCCGGCAGGACTGCGCGCTTTATCCGGACAGCTTTCTTCGGGTTAGCGGGTGAGAACGCCTTCAAAGACCCCGTCCATGAAGAGCTTTAGTTTCTCGCTGCGGCAGGAATGTTTGAGTTTCTGTATCGCCTTCGCTTCTATCTGCCGGATTCTTTCTCTTGTCAGCTGGAAAGAGTTGCCCACCTCCTCAAGGGTTCTGGGATAGCCTTCATCGTCCAGTCCGAAACGGAGCCGTATTATCTTTTCCTCGCGCTCGTCGAGTATCAGCAGGGCCTTCTCAAGCTCTTCGCGCAGCAATGCATGCTTTGCATGCCTTAAAGGGTCGGGATTCTCTATGTCCTCGATGAAATCCCCGATGGTTATCCGCTCTTCGTCTCCAACAGGCATGTCAAGAGAGATAGGGTCCGGCCTCATGGATTTCTTTATTGTCTTTACCTTGTTTACCGACAGGTGCATCTTCTTTGCTATGTCCTCGGTGGTCGGCTCATCGTTCTTCGACTGTGAAAGGTGCGCCTCTATTTTCTTGACCTTGTTTATTTTTTCAATCATGTGCACCGGTATTCTTATCGTGGCGGAATGGTCCGCAATCGCTCTGGTTATCGCCTGTCTTATCCACCATGTCGCATAAGTGCTGAACTTGAACCCCGTTTTGTATTTGAATTTCTCAACCGCTTTCATCAGCCCAATGTTGCCTTCCTGTATAAGGTCAAGTATTGAAAGCTTCGGGTTGCTGTACCTCTTGGCTATGTTTATTACAAGCCGCAGGTTGGAGCTTATCAGCCGCGACCGGAGTTCAAAAAGCTCGCACTCGCATTTATCGTAATATCTCTTGTTGACGGACTTGGACTTTTGCAGTTGTAGCATCTTTTTCTTGGAGTCCTCAATACCCTTTGCAATGAATATTTCTTCCTCGTGCGTCAACAGTGAATAGGTGCCCGCTCCCTTCAGGTATGACCGCAGGGGGTTCCTCGCTTCGTCTGTATTGATTTTCTTTTCCTTCGCAATGGGAAAAGGTTGTTCTTCCTCGTCAATGTTGATGTCCCATGATTCAAGCTCATCGAAGAGTTCGATGATTTCGTCCTGATTTGTGAGATCCATGGGAAGAATGTCGTTAATCTCGTCCCATGAGAGACGCTTCTTCTTTTTTCCCAATTCAATTATTTCATTTATTTTTTTGTTCTTTTCCTTCTTCGAGAGATTTCCTTTCTTCTTCGCCTTGCTTTTCATTTTGCTCATTTTTAGCTTTCCTTTTTTAATTCATAGAGCAGGTTCTGTATCTTCTCAAGTTCTTCGTTATACGGTATTCCATTCTCCTGTTTTTCCGCTATTTTCCGCTTCATCTCTTCAACCTGCCTGGATATGCAGGACCTGTGAATCTTCATGAGGCAGTCCTGGAAAATCTGCTCTTTTTTCTCGAGCATGACTGAACCGCTTTTCAACGAAGTATGCGAAATCCAGTTGCCGGTTTCCGCATCTACGCCGCTGATAAGATTTGCCGGGGTTATCGACACATTTTTCGCCAGCAATTCCCTCGATGTTGCGGCAACGAGTTCCATCCTGCGCGTCAGCATTCCCTTCCATTCGACAAGCTGACTCCAGAAACTGTTTTCCGAGAGGAGTATCTCCATGAGGAGGTTTTCAGCCAGGTCATTCTGGGAGGATTTGCTCTTTTCCCGCGGCGCCGCAGTATCCCGCCGGGGTTTTGCCACATCCCTGAGATATCCCTCCAGCACCGCCTCCTTGATATCCAGCCTTCCGGCCAATATTTTTACATGCTCCGTCCGTTCAATCTCGTCCGGTATAACGGAAATGAACTTGAGCGCTTCCCTTGCCGCGGCGGACTTGCCCTTGGGGGTGCTGACGTTGTTCTTCTGCGATGCCACGCTCAGTACAAACTCAAGAAAATCTTTTGACTGGCCAAGCATTTTCCTGAAGGCGTCCGCTCCGTACTGGTCAATGAAATTGTCAGGGTCGAAATTTACCGGAAGAAGGCATATTTTTGTCTCAAATCCTTTGGCAAGAACGCTTTCAAGGTTTCTCAGGCTTGCCCTTATGCCGGCTTCGTCGGAGTCAAAGACCAACAGCATCTTCTCCGTAAAGCGCCTTAAAAACTGCAAATGACCGTCGGAGAGAGATGTTCCCATAGGAGCCGCGCAGTTTTTAATCCCGTTGCAGTGCAGTTTCAGCACGTCAAAGTATCCCTCGACCAGTATGACAAAATTTTGCTCTTTGACCGACTCTCTCGCCCAGTTAAAACCGTAAAGCAAGCGCCCCTTGTTGAACACGGGCGTTTCGCCGGTATTCAGGTATTTTGGTTGAACCTCGTCGTCTATTGCCCTTCCGCCGAAGCCTGCAACCCTCCCCCTGAAATCGAAAATCGGGAACATTATTCTGTTCCTGAAAATATCTGCGCCGCTTTCATTCAACAGCCCCGCTTTTACAAAATCCGATTTGTCAGGTTTTCTTTCTCCGGTTTTATTAAGCAGGCAGTTCCTTGAATTCGGGGCAAACCCCAGAGAGAACTTTTTTATCTCTTTTTCGGTAAGGTTCCTTTCGAACAGGTAGTCCATCGCTCTTTTTCCCTGCTGTGAAAAAAGGGCTTCCCTGTAGCACTGTGCGGCAAATTCATTCGCCCTGATAAGACGCTCCCTGTTTTCCTCGTCTTCCGGGCAGTATCCGGCTATGTTGATTCTTATTCCCGCTTTTTTTGCGGCTATCGTAACCGCCTGCGGAAAAGAGACCTTCTCAGCGGTCATGATAAACTTGATTACGTTGCCGCCTATCCCGCAACCGAAGCAATGGAATATCTGTTTTTCCGGATTTACTATGAAAGAGGGTGTCTTTTCTTCGTGGAAAGGACACAGCGCCTTGAAATTCTTGCCGGTTTTTTTCAGTGATACGTATTCCGATATTATTTCTGCTATGTCAAGTTTAGCGGTTATCGTATCCAACTGAGAAGGTGCTATGAACTCTTTTGCCATATAAGCCAGTGCCTGCCTTTTTAGTGCTATATATAATAAGAGAGTTATACCCGCCTGTGCATTGGCATGTCAAGATATGAATGTATCAGAAGCGGTATCCGAAACTGCGGCCGAATTCAAGCAGGTCCTCGTAGGAAAGAACACCGGAAGTACTGCCTATGGAGGTGGCTGTTTTTGAACCCGCGAGGTTTGCCAGCAATCCGCACTTCTCGAAAGAGAAGCCTCTGGCAAGCCCGGCTATAAATCCTGCCGTATACGCGTCCCCGCAGCCGGTTGTATCCACCACCGTTATGTCAAGGGCATTACAGCGATGTTTCTCCGAGGGGTTCATTATGAATGAGCCTTCCTTGCCCATCTTCAATCCTACGTTCCCGACGCCTTTTGAGAGCAGGAAAGAGGCTACGTCTTCAGGTTTATCTTTTCCTGTAATCATCCGCGCCTCTTCAATGCTGGGCAGGAAGTAATCCACGTAAGGCAGGGACTTTTCCAGCGCCGACATCCACCTGCCCGTGGAATCCCATGCCGTATCAAGGCAGGTTGTAATTCCTGCCTCTTTTGCCGTTTTGAAAGTTTCGGCGAGCGGGTCGCCGTCAAAGCCGGGCATAAGAAGAGCTCCGGCGATGTGGAGGATGGAAAACTGCTTCACAAAATCAAAATTTATCTCCGCAAGTTTAAGATGTGCGTTTGTGCCTATGGAGTGAAGAAAGGAGCGCTCGCCGTCGGAATGTATGAAAACCGCGGTGCCGGAGGTGTTCGCTTCTTTCCCTATCATCATTCCGGATACGTCCAGCCCCTCTTCCTTCAGTTTGCCAAGCATGAATTTGCCGAGGTTGTCGTCGCCCACCTTGCCGATTACCGCAACATCCACCCCGAGTTTCTTCAATACCACGCCGGTATTCGCGGCGCACCCGCCGATGTTCAGTTCGGTTCGGTCTGCCAGAATTAACTTGCCCCTGTCCGGCATATTCTCAACGGGTTTAACCAGGAAATCTCCAACCATTATCCCGAGGCAGACAACGTTTTTATTCGTCATATTTCTCCTCGTACCCGAACTCCAATTCCTTCACCCGAATACTGTCATCCCTCACAGGGGAAGCGAACAATGTATAAGGAAGTGCGTTTGTTGAAAAATTCTATTATATTGCGCGCTGGCTGTCAAAAAACGGTTGACTTATTTACAGCAGGGGATTAAGATTATAGACATGATAAGATTTTTGCACAACCTGATTTTTCTGGCTTTCGTTTTCCTTGTGGGATACCTATTCGGGATAAAAGAGGTGCGTTTTTATAAGGTGGCATCTTCCTCAATGGAACCTACGCTACAGGTAGGAGACAAGGTTGCCAGCGCGAAAAAGGGGCGTCTGAAAAGACGTGACATCGTAGTCTTACAGGCGCCCGAGGGAAATAACGAAAGGTTGATTAAAAGGGTAGTCGCACTTCCTTACGAGACCGTGGAAATAAAAGACGGCAAGGTTTTCGTCAACGGCGAGAGAATCAACGAAGGGTATATCAAGGAGCCTCCGGACTACAAGATTAAGGTTGAGACCGGGGAGACCGGTTATTTCCTGCTTGGTGACAACAGGAATGAAAGCGAAGACAGCAGTAAGTGGGGCCCTGTTGACGAAGGCCTGATTATCGGCAGGGTTTTCTGCAGGTACTGGCCTTTCAGGGAGTTCAGACTTTTTACCAGATTTTCAATCTTTAACCGGGGGAAATAGAATCCTTTGGTCTGTCATTGCGATTGCTTCGTCATGTAAAACATTCCTCGCAATGGCCACGCGGGGAATTCGGGATGATAAAAACAAAGAAGCGAGCCCTTCGCTTAAGAAAAGCCCGCTTCTTTCTGTCACTTGACCGCTTTCTTGAGTCCGCTTCCTGCTTTGAATACCGGAACCTTTTTTGCGGCAATTTTTATCGTCTTGCCTGTCTTCGGATTTCTTCCGAGTCTTGCTTTTCTCTTTGATACCTTGAAAGTTCCAAACCCCACCAGGGTAACAGGCTTTCCTTTCTTCAGAGATGCCTTGATTGACTCCAGAACTGTGTCAACCGC
>JAKJFI010000052.1 GCA_022704985.1 Candidatus Omnitrophota bacterium
ACTGAAAGCCAGCCTACGATGACACTCTCGGCATACATTCACGTCATAAGAAGGGAGATGCCCGGGTTCTCTCTTCAAGCTGGATTTGCAGCGGAAATCCGTCCTATGCACTATTTTCCCCCTGGTATATCGGAGGGTGTTCCTCTCCCGCCGGCCAGCCGTTGAACCGGGAATTATTTACAAAAAAAATCAGGGTTACCGACCGTCACAGAGAAGAGCAGGAAAGAATTGAGTTGTCTCTCTGCGAAGAAGAGGAACGGTTTGTCAGGGAAATACCTGTAGAGATTGAAAACTTGCCGGAGATTCTTGATGCCAGGAACATGGAAATGGCTGAACAAACGGTTGGAAAATTCCCTTTCACCAGTTCTCCGTCTCCGCATTTCTTGAATTCTTCGGCGTTCATTATCTTACTCCCCCGCTGTTTCTGGAAGATTTTTTCAAGCGCAACTATCTCATCGGAAGAGAGTTCCTCTCTCCATCCCTCCAGGGTAGCGTCTTCCCATTCTTTGTTTATTTCCTTGTCTTCCTGCCGTGTGGCAATATACCCCTCTTTCAACTTCTGTACTTCCAACTCAAATAAGGGGTATTCTTTCTCAAATTGTTCACGGAACTGCCTGTCAGCCATTTTCCTTTCAAGAAGGCTCTTCTTGTTTTTCTTTTTCATAGCATGTCTTATAGAAGCGCTATAAGAGAGAACGGATATCTATATCTCTATAGCAAGATGAATCATCAGAGATTGTTCCACCTGTTGAAGTTCTTCGTTAGACAAATAGCCTGTATATTTTACCAGACGTTCTTTATCAACGCTTCTGACCTGATTGCATTTTACTTTAGATGTTACGGCAAGTCCTGTAGCTGGTGACCCAAGCAGAGTTTCAAAAGGATAAAGTTTTTCTATTTTAGAAGTAATCGGCAGTACGGTTACAATATCTGAATATTGATTATTAACGTCGTTTGAAATTATTACAGAGGGCCTTGTTTTACCTATTTCATGACCCCTCACCGGATCAAGAGCGACCAGCCAGATTTCTCCTCTATGTGGAAAATTCATTGTCTACTCCCATTTTTCCAGAGTGGCAGCTTCCCATTCTTTGTTTATTTCCTTATCTTCCTGCCGTGTGGCTTGATATCCTTCCCGCAATTCTCTGATAAGATTCAACCGTTTTTCTCTCTTGATTTTTTCTTCCAATGCCGTTGCTATATATCTGCTCTTATTTGGTATTTTTTCCAGGTCTTTCTCCAAGGTGTCCGGCAATGTGATGTTCAAGCGCATGTGTATCACCCCCTGTATATATTATACACCGTAAACCCGTATTGTCAATACGTCTTTTCGGCGGCGGGGTAGAGGGTATCCATGGATTGCTGGATGGATAGGGTTTTCTGGAGGGAGGAGGCGATGTTGCAGTAGTGGACGATGTCCGTGTGGGTAAGCGGCCTGCCCTTGCGGTCCTTGAGCCACTTGTCCATGACCTGGTACCCGCCAACCTGGTATGTCCACACGTCCTTTTCAACGCCCTCAAAGTACTGTGCCTTGTTGATATACACCCGCTTTTCCGTTTCCTTGTAGACCGGCTTCTCCACGGTGTTTTCGCCCTGCCCCTGGAACTTTATCGAGGTATCCGCGGGCTCTCCTTGCCGCATGAGATGCAGGTCAACGAGCTTCCTGCCGAGACCGCCTATCTTTATGAAGAGTTCCCGGTCTTTTGTGAACGGGATGCGGGGGAAGTCTATCTTCAGAAACTCCGCATATTTCTTGCGGTAGATGTTGGAGTAGAGGATGCCGTAGATGTAGTAGAAAATCTCCTCCGGCGACGGCTGTTTCCCGTAGGTCTCCGCAAGGGCTTTGAGCAGTTCAGGGCTGATGTTGGGTGTCTTTCCACTCCCTTCCCCTTCCGGATATAGATAGAGAGGGAAAAGGTAGGATTGCGTAGTTGCCTCACCACACTTTGTTTCCATAAGAAGATTCGTGCAGAAGAAATGGTCCATTTTGTTTGATTTATTGCTTCTGGCAGTAATCAATCCCAAATTTTCCTTCAGCATATGCTTCATTATCCTTTTTACAGTTCGCCACACAACCGCATCATGATAAAATATCCACCTTGTATCAAAAGGTCTGTAGAGAACAGGTAGCAAATAATTTTCCAATTCTTCATCCCGAACTTCTTGAAGTATCTCCCATGCTTTCCTGATAATCCAGCCTTTCTTTTTGTTTATCTGGAAGGATTGATGGATTTCATCATCAGAGCGGTTATCGTTCTTGAAAAGCCGTATTCTGTTGAGCAGTTGTCTTCGGTCATTATCAATAACGAAACTATCTCTGGCTGTTGTCATTCCGACACCATTTACAGGGAAAACATCTGTGATTTTGGTGTGTTTTTCGTATCCGGCGAGGAGTTTTTCATCGCGCGGGACAAAGAGGTGGAAGCCGGACTTCGGCGAGAGTTCTTTCCACTTGATTGTTTTGATGTCGTTTTCAAGGAGTTCTTTGTACTTGGCTTCCCGCAAGCCCCAGAGGTCGGAGTGATAGACAGCGCATTTTTTCTCGCCCTGCTTTTTTATGAATAGGGCGACTGCCACGCCCTGCCTGATGTCAAAGACGTTCTCGTCCTTACTCCCGTCAGGGCAGGACTCTTTTTTAAAAGAGTTGCCGTGCAGGTTGAGGATATATATTTCGTTGAAGGTCTTTATCAGGGACTGTCTCATCCCCCGGAAGGTGGGGTTGTCCAGGTAGCCGTGGTTGGTGATGAATCCGAGCACTCCTTCGCCCGCCTCTTCTATCTTCCACTGGGCGAACCGGATAAATTTCACATAGTCGTCCTGCAGCCACTTGGGATTTCTTTCGCCGAGCGGTTTACCGTCAATCTTGAAATACTCCCTGATTTCCTTTGATATCCAGTCTCCAGTATTTAAGGATTGTCCGGAATACGGGGGGTTGCCGAGGATGACGAGTATAGGGGTGCGGCTCTTTACCTCGCCGGCAAGGTGGGACTCTTTTGTCAGGGAAACCAGCCCGGGGATAAAATTCTCTTCCGGCTCGTCCATCTCAAGGGTGTTGGTGAGGTAGAGTTTGAACCGGTCATCTTTTTCCATGGGACAGCCGAGTTCATCCATAAGCAAAGAAAGTTTCAGGTGTCCCACCGCATACGGCGCCATCATGAGTTCAAAACCGTAGAAGTTGTTCAGGATATGCTGTTTGACGAAGCCCTTTTTGCCGCCGGAGCCGTATTTCCCGGTGAAACTGTCAACCGCGGATTTGACGGTTTCCGCGATAAACGTGCCTGTACCGCAGGCAGGGTCAAGGACCGTCACACCTTCGGATGCGAAGCCCGCGTACTTGCCGAATTGTTCTTTAAGGACGGCATCAAGAGAGCGGACTATGTAGGAGACAACCGGCACCGGCGTGTAATAGACGCCGCGCTTCTCCCGTTCCTTGGGGTCGTATTCGGCAAGGAACGTCTCGTAGAAGTGGAGGATGGGGTCGGTGCCCTTTCCTTCCTCATAAAACTTGTGCAGAATCTTTTTCACGTCCGCGGTTGCCAGTACCTCGGAGATGTCGTCAATAATCCACTCCATGGCAGTCGGCAGTTTACCGAGGGAAACAAACTGGAACATCTCCCGCAGGATTCCTATGCTTTCCGGTATGTAGTTTACTGCGGTTGTCCGGCTGAATCCGTTTTCGCACCGGGTTCTTGCGGCAAAAAGCCCGTAGGCGATGGTCTGGCTGTATAAATCCGCAAAGTCGTCGGTGTCCAGCCCGCCTATCAGGTATTTTTTGAACGCCTCGTAGAAACCTATAAGGAAACCGGATTTTTTCTCCGCCTCCTCTCTTATTTCTTCCGCAACCACCTCTTCTTTTAGGAAACGGGTTCTCTTTGCCATCTCAACCGCCAGGGTCTTTGCTGTATAGGTATTCGGCAGGGAGAATGAGAAGAATTTTTCCAGCAGGTTCAGGAACGCCTCTTCGTTTTCCGGAGGCGGGGCGGTTTTGAGCTGGTTCAGGAGGAACGGCTTGCCGATGCGCACTTTGTCTATGAGTTGTCCGTCCCGGTACAGGCGGAATTCAAAGAAATTGGTGAGAATCAGGTTGGGAAACGTGCCGAGGTACCTCTTGAGCTGGCCGGTCTCTTCTATTGAGTCAAGGTTGTCTTCCGCTGTTTTCTTTGCCTCTATGTAGCCGACAATCTTCTGCCTGCCGTCCCAGATGCGGAAGTCCGGATTGCCCGCCTCGGTCTTTTTAGGCAGGGTGGTGACGTGGATTTTTTTCTTGTTGGTTGAGCCGGCGAATTCTTTCAGGAAATCCTCAAGGGTGGAGTAGTAACTCTCTTCCCTCGTGTCTCCCCTCCTTGCAGTCTCAAAAATCCTTTTTATATAATTTTCAGTCATTTACCGGGCTCCTGTAAAAGATATTTCCAGAGGGGGATGCAGGTTATTTTTGCGGAGGCGCCGAACCACTGTTTTTCTTCCTCTCCTTCGTAGTCCTCGTTGATTACCAGAAGGTTGCCGCACTTAAGTTCTCTGCCTGCTTTTATCAGGGATTTCTCCGCCGTTTCGCGCGCCTTTATATCGTCGAGGTCGCGGCATACCTGTATCAGTTGTGTAATCTCTGTCCCTTCTTTCAGAACGAAGTCCACCTCCTGCTGTAAGGGGTGTCTCCAGTAGAAAACCTTTGCGCCGCCGTCCATCTCTTCTTTTTTCAGTTTTACCGCGACCGCATTTTCATAAAGCCGGATGGTGTCTGTGCCTGTGCTGAACGCCTTCGCATGGATGAACCCGTTGTCTATGCAGTATATCTTCTTGTTGGAGCTCAACTGGTCCCGCAGGTCGGGTGAGTATCTGTGTATCCTGAAGAAGATGAAAGATTCCTCGAGGTAGCGCAGGTATTTTTCAATGGTATGGACGCTCTTACAGCCGGTTATCCTTCGCAGTGTGTTGTATGAAAACTCCGTTGCCGTGTTTGATACCAGATAGACCGCAAGATTTTCTATGGTCGATATGAGGCGTATGTTGAATCTTTTGACGATGTCTTTGTAGATGATGGAGTTGAACAGCGTGGACAGGTATTCTTTGTGGTCGATATGCTTCTGCCACGGTTCCGGATACCCGCCGTACGTAAGGTATTCGAACAGTTTTGCTTTTATCTCCTGGGAGGTCATCTGCCCGGGTCCGCCGTTGATTTTCAGGAATTCGGCAAAGGAAAACGGGAAGATGTTGATGAGCATGTGCCTGCCGGTCAGGTGGGGGGAGAGTTCACTGCTCAACAGGTTGGAGTTACTGCCGGTGATGACAAGGTTATACCCCTGCCTCTGCAACCGGTTGACGAACAGTTCCCACTTCGCAAGGTTCTGTATCTCGTCGAACAGGATGTACTTCGGATTATTGTAAAGGGAGTTGAGCGTGGCTATTATCTCGTCGTAGTTCTTTGTCTCGATAAGTTTCTCGTCGTCGAAGTTGGCATAGCCGAAATTCCCCTTTTTGTGGAGAAGGTTGAAGCCGAGGAAGGATTTTCCCGCCCTGCGGGGACCGATTATTACCTTTATCAGGTCGTTTTGCAGGGGTTTTTCGTAGTCCGTATCCCGCTCAACGAATCTTTCTTTCGCTCTGTTCTCCAGTTCCCTTTTCTGCAGTAAAAGTATGTCCCTTATCATATTCCATATCCCCCTCACCCTGACCCTCTCCCCATGGAGAGAGGGGATAGTAAGTGTTTTGCCCTGTCATGTTATGCGTAATGCATAAAAGTGCGAACTTTCTTGCACTACATGATACCTTTATGCCGGTATTCTGTCAAGAGTTTTTTTTGAGATTGCTTCCCACCGCGCTTCGCTCGTGGTCGCAATGACGGGAGGGGGAGCACTCGCAATGACAAGTCGGATGGTTTACGGGAAAAGGGATTTTGCCAGCAGGAAAACCGCTTTTTCTACCTCCGGGGAGAGGCCTTCGGAAAATGCAGTGGTCCTGGGCTGGATGCCTATGACCGTACATTCGGCGCCTGTTTCTGACCTGATGTGCTGTATGAGCAGGGGGAGTGAAAAGGAGTGGGTGGACGTGGTGGTTTCCCGCAGTTGTTCCGGTTCCATGACTCTCATTGCCCCGGGTTTGCCCCCGAAATCCGCGGCATCTATTACAACCACGGTCTCCGGCTTGAATTTTTCAATGACGCCGAGGTAGTTTTCAACGGCATTTTCCGCATTTATTATTTTGACATCGCGTCTGCGTATTTCCCTTTGCAGTATCTCCGCCGCAAGGCATCCTGCGCCGTCGTCGCTCTTCATCCTGTCTCCCAGCCCTACAACCACGGTGCGTCCTTTCATTGCCACGGAGGGGACGTCCGGCAGGCGGGCGATTGAGGAAAGGCATGCCGAGGACAGGTAATCTGTCCACTGCCGGAAGCCCTCCCCTTTTTTTGCGGACAAAAGCATCAGCGTTGTATCCGGCGCTGCGGCCTTCAGGTTGGCGGCGAAGGCGGCAATGTCAAATCCCGCGTGAGAGACTATGTCAATCTTGTTAAGAAGGCATATCTTCGATA
>JAKJFI010000053.1 GCA_022704985.1 Candidatus Omnitrophota bacterium
GTTATACGTCGTCCCTTCCGCCACCTTCATACTCATTGACATGGAGGAAAGCGGGAACGTGCGGATATCGGCTGAATAGACATAGGTCATGGCAAGAGCGGCAATCGTAATCGGCGCAAGGTGCGCGGAGCCGAAAGAAGACATTATCTGGGCGGACGCTATCGAAGTGGCAACAAGAGTGGGAATCCCGCCTTCGCAGACAACGCGGGTCAGGACTATCCAGATTACAAATGCAACAATCAGAAACAGGATGGCTATATGCGGCTGCATGCCTGATACAACCAGCCAGCCCGTAAGAAAAAGCGAACCGAAGACAAGTCCCCAGAACGCCGCCCTGTAAGAGAGAATCTCCCGGGAATCGTCAACCTGCTTCTTTCCCGTGGCGCCCTGCCATACCTCCTTGAGATGCGCCCTGGACACCCAGAGACTGTACGCAACCATGACCAGCATGGCGCCCATCCCGAAATGGTTGAAGATGGGTTCGCCGGTACACCCGTAGATACCCACGTTCTCAACGCTGGCTATGCCCATGACATTGAAACTGCCGCGTATTATCTTGAACAGCACGTTAAAAAACCAGACCGAGAAGAGTACGTTCAGGTTTACAAAATATACAAACCCGATAACCGGAAAGCTTATCCTGAACACAAGGGACATGGTTCTCCTGAAAATAGGCACGCTCTGCGCAAGGTTCAGCATGGGCACCATGGGAAAATAGTTATGAAGGGCGCTCAATGTTCCTATGAGAAACGCCAGGGAAAACCCCAGCCACATAAGCGGGTTCCTGAAACCTTGCTTTTATTCTCGCCGCCTGAATCTTTTTCAGCAACCATCTCCATGGGCAGGACCGTCAAAGGATATACAAGGCGTTCTTTGTCCATCCACTGCTTACGCAGTATTGAGGCAACGCACAGCATCACGAAATAAAGCACAAGCACGAAGGGAAGCCAGACCGCCAACGGCCGCAGCCACGCGCCCCATGGAATCTGCATGCCCTTGGGCAGGCCTTCAAAAAAATACCTGGCGGCTTCCATATCGTTTACCATAAGAAACTTCTTTATGTACGGTATCAGGACAGTGTCCCAGTTATTTTCAGGAGACTTGTAATAGAGCGGTCCTGAGATTATGGGAAGCAGTTGACTGCCCAGCCCCATTTCAGTTACCGAGGAAGCAACCAGAATCATTATATAGATGAGCAAAAGTTCTTCCGGACAGAAAGCGAGCCGTTTGTTTACCGTCTTCAGGAGGGTGTTTACGATAAAGACCAGGATGAAAAAAAGAAAAACGCCGCCGGCGGGCATATGGTCTATCGCCATGTAAGAGCTGTGTGTTACATTTACGGAATACTGGGCAAGAAAAGCAACAACGACAGATAGCAGAAGACCTGCAATAAACGCGCGCCTGGTTATGAAGTTATTCACTGGGCTCTCCTTATAGTATAGTATTTGAAACAGCAGTTCTTTGCTTCTTGCTTTTTACTGTTTCTCACTGTTGTTAAGGCTTTGCTCCACCGCATAAGCGGCTTCTATAATCTTTTCCTCCATGAACATCGGTGCGACAAACTGCATGCCCACGGGAAGAGACTCTGCGCAGCCGACAGGAAGCGTCAAAGCAGGCAGACCGGCAAGATTCATATTTGCCGTAAACATGTCCGACAGACACATCTTCAACGGGTCTTCTTTCTTTTCCCCTAACTTGAACGGAAGTTCGGGCGTGGTCGGAGTTACGATAATATCAACCTGCCCGAATGCGTCCGCGAAGTCCTTCCTGATAAGCGTCCTGACCTTCTGCGCCTTTATATAGTATGCCTCGTAATAACCGGAGGAAAGCATATATGTGCCCAGAATTATTCTTTTTTTTATTTCCTTGCCGAAAGCCTCGCCCCTTGTATTGTTATACATCTCCTGAAGGTTGGCATAATCAGCTGTGCGATAGCCGTATTTCACCCCGTCGAACCTTGCAAGGTTAGAGCTTGCCTCTGCGGCGGCAAGTATGTGGTAAACCGCTATTCCGTACCGGGTATGGGGCAGTGATATTCTCCTGATTTCAGCCCCCATCTTTTCCATCCTGCCGACCACTTCGTTAATCCTGTTTTTCACGGCCTCGTCAATCTCCGGAGGGAAATACTCATCAGGGACCCCCACCTTAAACCCCTTGAGGCCTTCTTTCAAAAAACCGGTGTAGTCAGGCGTATGGATGTCCACGGACGTGGAGTCTTTCTCGTCCCTGCCCGCTATTACATTCATAAGAATGCCGGCATCTCTCACATCCCTGGTAATCGGTCCTACCTGGTCCAGAGAGGACGCAACGGCGATAAGCCCGTATCTTGATACTCTTCCATATGTGGGTTTCATGCCAACCGTCCCGCAAAACGCAGCCGGCTGGCGTATGGAGCCTCCCGTATCCGAACCGAGAGCGCCGTAGCAGAGGTTCGCTCCGACAGCCGCGGCCGAACCGCCCGAGGAACCGCCCGGCACCCGTTCTAAATCGAAAGGATTCCGGGTAGGTCCGAATGCGGAGCTCTCCGTGGAAGACCCTACGGCAAATTCATCCATATTGGTCTTGCCGATAATAATCGCACCCGCTTTCTTCATCCTCTCAATAACGGTGGCATCGTAGGGTGGGCGAAAATGCTCAAGCATCTTTGAAGCGCAGGTGGCGGGCATCCCTCTTATGCAGATATTATCTTTTACGGCTATGGGTATCCCTTCAAGCGCTCCGGGAGTTTTTCCTTCCGCTATCCTCCGGTCAACCTTCTCCGCATCTTTGAGAGCATCCGTATTTATGTGAAGGTAACTGTGCAGTTCCCCGTCTCTTTTCTCAATCGCCGCAAGCAATTTTTTTACAACCTCAACGCAGGAAATCTCCTTTTTTGCAAGGAGTTCCCTGACTTCAAACATAGTCAGTTTCAGTATATCCGTCATTTGAGGTATTTTCTCGGGTCAGCGATTTTGCCTTCAATACTGCTGGCGGCAACGGTAGCGGGAGATGCAAGGTATATAAAAGCGTTCTGGTTGCCCATCCTTCCCTTGAAATTCCTGTTTGCCGTAGATATGACATTCTCACCGTCGGAAGGGATGCCCTGGTGCGTCCCAACGCAGGAACCGCAACCCGGGTTTGTCACGCATCCGCCCGCCTGTACTATGTCCTGAATGTATCCCTGTTTCAGGCATTCGAGATATATGCTTCTGGAACCCGGACTGCATATGAGACGCGTTCCCTTTTTAATCTTCCTGCCTTTCAGTATCCTGGCGGCAACCGCAAAATCCTCGGTTCTTCCGTTGGTGCACGTCCCTATGAACGCCTGTTGAACCGGGATGCCTTTGATTTTTCCTACGTCAGCAACGTTGTCCACCGTGTGCGGCATGGCAACCTGAGGGGAGAGCCGGGAAACATTCATGTCCACCTTTTTCTCGTAAACCGCATCGCTGTCGGCAGACACGGACTTGCAGTTCTTTATGCCGCGCGCGGCAAGCCATTTCTTCGTTTTATCATCCGCCTGCATGATGCCGCACTTGGCGCCCACCTCGGTAGTAAGGTTGCATATGGTGAACCGCGCCTCCATAGAGAGCGCTCCGATAGCCTCTCCGCTTATCTCCACACTCCTGTAAAGAGCCCCCTCGGCAGTAAGCGTTTTCACGATATGAAGCGCAATGTCCTTCCCGAAGACGCCCGCGGGCATCCTGCCTTTGACCGTAACTTTTACGGTATGCGGCACCTTGAACCACAGGCTCCCGGTAAGCAGGGCGATTGCAAGGTCGGTTGAACCCACTCCCGACGACATGGCGTTCAGCGCGCCGTAAGTGGGAGTATGGCTGTCCGCTCCGAGCACAAGGTCCCCGCATTTTACCAGACCTTTTTCAGGCAGGAGCACATGACAGACACCCTCGCCGATATCGAAAATTTTCATCCCGTACTTTGCCGTGAAATCCCTCATCATCTTATGGAGGGCAGATACCCCCTGGCTCTGGCTGGGGCTATTATGGTCTATTACAAATACCGCTTTGTTTTTATTAAATATCCTGTCGGCTTTGAACTGCTCGAACGCCTTTATTACCAGCGGAGCGGTTCCGTCCTGCGCCATGACGAAATCAACCTTCGCGAGAGTTATATCTCCTGCATGAACCTTCTTGCCCGAATGGACTGAAAGTATCTTTTCCGCTATCGTCTGTCCCATTATTCCTCCGGTCCAACCCTGAAGCCTAAGCGCTAAATCCGAAATGTTGAACAACCCTCAAATCCCGCTTTCCCAAACTCCGAACCCCGGAAATTCTTTTGGTCGGGATTTCTTGTTTGGGTCATTGTTATTTTTTCAGAGCTTAGCGCTTCGCGCTCAGAAGCTGTTTTCCTCCTATGGTGTCAGCGTTAATAACTGTCTTACCTCTTTGGGGTGTTTGGCGATAAATATCAACTCATCTTCCGTCAGGGGCAGCTGGTTGGCAACGTTTGCGTATCTGGAAAGCGTCAGTATCTCCCTTGCCTCATCGTCGTCTTTGAATTTAACCTCCAGTTTTCCATAAACGTTGCGGAGCCCTTTTATGCCGCTATACTCGCCCAGCAGTATCATTCTCCCGCTTTCCACAATTTCCGAGCCGCCTCTTCCGAGCTCTTCAAAGTCATACAGCTCGTAATTTCTCCTGTCCTTCAGGGCGCCGTCAACATGTATCCCGGAAGAGTGCGCGAACGCGTTCTTCCCAACCCCCACCTGATTAATGGGAATGGGCACCCCGAACGCATAGGATGCGTAGTGCGCAATCTTCCACGCCATTTTCAGGTCAATCTTCTCGTCCAGTTTATACCTGCCGGCAAGTCCGGACGCATACCTGATGGCAAGTATTACGGAAACGAGGTCCGCATTGCCTGCCCTTTCCCCCATCCCGTTGACCGTAGTATTGATGTACGCGTCCACCCCTGCATCAACCGCGGCCTTCGCCCCTGCAACGGAGACTGCGACAACCATGCCAAGGTCGTTGTGACAGTGCAGTTCTATGGGAATTTTAACTGCCTTCGCAATCTTGTATATCCTTTCATATATGGTAAAAGGCGAATCGCATCCGAGCGTGTCGCAATACCTGACCCTGTCCGCCCCGTACTCTTTTGCCATTGAAGCAAATTCAATCAGTCTGGAAAGTCTCGTCCTCGAAGCGTCTTCAGCGTTCACCCCAATGCTCTTTATCCCCTTCTTCCTTGCCAGAGTCAATGCTTCTCTCATCGCTTTCAGCACATCCTTGAACTTCATCTTGCCCTGGAATTTGCCCACTATCATCTGTTCTGAAGTTGAGATTGAAACATTTATATGTTCCAGACTGGGTGTGTTTACAAACGCTTCTTCCACATCCTGCGGTATCGCCCGCATCCATCCGGAAATCCGGATGGGCGAAAGCACCTTTTGCCTTGCAAGCTCCAGATTGGCATTCAAATAATTTATCTCATGTCCGGTCACGGGAAAACCCGCCTCGCTCTGGAAGACGCCCATCTTGTTCAGATAATAGTTAATCATCGTCTTCTGCAGCTTGGAAAGCCCCAGGTGCGCAGTCTGCACCCCGTCGCGGTTTGTCACGTCAATTATGCTTATCTTCTTCATGGTTTATCTCCATGCCCCGCACGGGAGAGGTTATGATTGTTTTTCAAGCTTCTGCGGGTTCTGCGCCTCATGCGGATGCTTGTCGCCCTTGTAAACTTTCAGCTTCTTAATCATCTGTTTGCCCAGTTTTGTCTTGGGCAGCATACCTTTAACGGCAAGCGTAATAACAGTCTCCGGTTTCCTGTTAAGGAGCGAACCCAGGGTTTCCTGTTTCAGCCCCCCGATGTATCCGGAATGCTTATAGTAGGTCTTGTCCGTCAGTTTTTTCCCGGTCACCTTCACCCTGTCAGCGTTAATCACCACAACGAAATCGCCGGTATCAACGTTGGGCGTCCAGACGGCCTTGTGTTTCCCCATGAGAATGCGCAACTTCACCCGCAACCCTGCCGAGAATCCTGTCTGCGGCATCCACCAAGTACCATTGCTTTGTTATATCTTCCTTTTTTGCCGATACTGTTTTAGGCATGTTATCCTCCCATACTTTATCATCTGTCTATGTCGCACGACATAAGTCAACAATTATAACACCTGTACGCAGGATTCGTCAAAATCAAGAGAAAAAAACAGAGGCGCCGGAGAGAAAACAGGAAAGATATGGAGCCAGGGCGGGGTTGTTAAAATCGTCAACAAACGGCTGTCCATGCCTGTTCATCTCCGTTCCACAGACAACCGGCATGCCCGCATTCTTGCAGGCGTTCATAAATTCATCAAGATTTTTCACCTTTGTTTTCTTTTCATCAGGCTCTGCGATATTGTAATTCCTGTCAGGGATTATCGTTATTGCCTTTATACCCTTGCTCATCAGGAAGTCTATTAGAACCGCCGGTTCTGCTTCGCCCGGGCTTGTGCCGTCAAGCCAAGTGCCAGTGGGAACGCCGCCCGCCAACTCTATCATCCGCACAGTGTCGTCAAATGACGGGAAAGACTCTTT
>JAKJFI010000054.1 GCA_022704985.1 Candidatus Omnitrophota bacterium
AATCGACCGGATTGCGCACATTCTCGGGGTGGAAAATTCGAAGGTTCTGCCGAAATTTGAGAAACTGCTTTCTGAAGCTGAAGAAAAGGACAAACTGCTCTCAAGATATGAACAGCTTATTGCATCCGGGTTCGCGGCTGAAATAGCGGAAAATAAAGAGGTCTATGATATCGGCGGAGATACGTGCAACCTGGCCGCCGGCATGGTTAATATCCAGAACAACGATATCATGAGCAGAATAGCCGATGACGTTATGTCGGCGGTCAACCGGGGGATTGTATTCCTGGGGAATGTCATTGAGGATAAGATTTTCGTACTGATCAAAGTCAGCGATGATTTTACCAAAAAATTCCCTGCGGTTAAACTCATGAAGGTTCTCTCAGGCATACTTGATGGAAAAGGCGGAGGTAGTACTGCCTTTGCCAGGGGAAGCGGAAAGAGTGTAGGGAGTTTCGATAATGCGGTTTCAGAACTTCGGAAAGTTATACAGGAAGGCAGACAAGAATGATAAAGAATATGCCGATTGAAGACGAGATACAGGTCATAAAGCGTATAAGGAAGGGCGACAGGAAGGCAAAAGAACAATTTGCCAGGGATAACCAAGGACTCGTAATATACCTTGCAAAGAGATACGCCTTCTCGCCGGATATTCTCCCTGACCTGATAGCCGAAGGCAACATGGGCCTTTTAAAGGCCATAGACAAGTTTGATTTCAAAAAGAAGGTGAAATTCGGCACATATGCATATTTCTGGATAAAAAGATTCATTATTAGGGCGATAATGAAAGAATTTGAGGTTCTCAAGATACCTGAACGGTACCAGGAATTCAGAGAACAGGTTGAGGAGATGAAAAGAGACTACATGTTTAAAAACGGCAGGAATCCAACTGACAGAGAGATTGCAAGCACTCTCAAGTTGCCTCTGGAGATAGTCAAAAAGCTGAAGAAATATGCGTCGCAGGTTAGAATAATATCATCGGATTATTACGATGGCGAGAAACAGGTTGACCTCTTCGAAGTTGTTGATTTCAACAAAAAGGGAGAGCAGGGACTCTGGGAGTTGCTGAGAAACAAGGATATACTGGAAAAGATTTTTGAACGTCTGAAGAAAAAGGAAAAGAGGGCTAATATAGAGATATGGCTTAAGGTTTTGGAGATGTACTACGGACTGGGCGGCGGTATTCAGCGGAGCTACAAAGAGATTGCAAACGAGTTGAACGTCAGTCGTCAGAGGGTGCACCAGATAAAGAAGATATGCCTGCAGAAACTGAAAAAGGAATGGAAAGCTATGAAAAAGGAGGGGTTAAGAGATGATAAATCTTAAGTCTCTGATAAGAACCATCCCGGATTTCCCCAAGAAAGGAATACTTTTCAGGGACATAACAACGCTGATTCAGAATCCTGAAGCGTTTAGAACCGTCATTGAAATTTTCAGAGACAATATACCTGCAGGAGTAAACAAGCTGGTGTCAATAGAATCGCGCGGTTTTATATTCGGCGGTGCGCTGGCCTTACAGACAGGTCTCGGCTTCATCCCCGTGAGAAAAAGCGGCAAACTTCCCGGTAGTACCATAAGGGTTGACTATGACCTTGAGTACGGAACAGGCGCGCTTGAGATTCACAGGGACGGAATAGAAAAAGGTGACAGGGTAGTGCTGATTGACGACCTGCTCGCAACCGGCGGAACCGCGCTTGCTTCATGCCACCTGATAGAAAAATGCGGCGGTAAGGTTGATAAAGCTCTGTTCCTTATTGAGCTTGATGAGTTGGGCGGCATCAGAAAGCTCGCTGGATACGATGTCTTTTCCCTTGTGCACTTTTAGAGAAGTTCCATCCTTATCATCTGCTCGGCTATCTGAACGGTATTGAGGGCGGCTCCTTTCCTTATGTTGTCTCCCACCACCCACATGTCCAGTGCGTTTTCAATAGCGGTATTCTCTCTTATTCTGCCCACAAAAACATCGTTTTTTCCGGAAACCGAAAGCGGTAACGGATAACCGGATTTATCGGGGATGTCCAGAACTGTTATACCGGGGAAGGAAGCAAGCAGTTCTCGTGCCCTGGAGATATCCGGCTTCTTAGCGCACTGTACCGTGATGCTTTCAGAATGTCCGTTGACTACGGGGACTCTCACGCAGGTTGCCGAAACCTTGATCCTCTGATCATCGAGTATTTTGCGCGTTTCCTTCAGCATTTTAGTTTCTTCGGTGTAATATCCGGGGAATTCCTGGTCAGGGCTTCCTATCTCCGGTATCACGTTAAAGGCGATTTGGTACGGATATACCTCGTTGACGATGGCGCTGTTTTCGGCAAATGCCGAAACCTGTTTCTCCAGCTCTTCAACCGCCTTTTTGCCCGTTCCTGAAACTGCCTGATACGTTGATACTATAATGCGCTCTATCCCATAACTCTCGTATAAGGGGAACAGCGCCATTATCATCTGGATGGTTGAACAGTTGGGATTTGCGATAAGGCCCTTATGTTTTTTGAGATGGTGGGGGTTGACCTCGGGTATTATAAGCGGCACTTCCGGGTTCATCCTGAAATCTCCCCCGTTGTCAATCACAATCGCTCCTCTTTTGACTGCTTCCCATCCGAAAGTTTTGCAGGCTCCCTTGTTACCCTCTGTCCCTGCGAAAAATGCGATGTCAACGTTGCTAAAAGATTCCGCATCAGTTTTGGCAACCTTGATTGTCTTTCCGGCAATGACCTCATCTCTTTCCCTGGTGGCAAGCATCTTGAGGTCGCTGAATGGAAAATTCCTTTCCAGCAGCACTTCCACCATTTTTTTGCCAACCATTCCCGCTCCGACCACAACCACATTATATTTTTTCATTTGAATCAGCTCCTGTTTCTAATTATCGTTTGTGCGATTATCCCTGCAAAGTATGCCTTCACTATGTCGAAAGGTACAAATGGCAAGAATCCGAGAACAAAAGCTTTTTGCAGAGAAATTCTCAAGAAAACTGCAAGCCATATCGTCCCTGAAAGAAGAATGACTGTTATGCCGTACAGCATCGCAAAAATCATTTGCGACCTGGATATGCTTTTTTCTGTCAGAAGTCCTATGAGCCATGCCGCAATGATAAATCCGATTATATATCCCGTTGTATGTCCCAAACCCGTTCCCGCTCCGAAAAAACAGTTCAAGCCAGCGACTCCTCCCACTGCGTAAATCAACTGGCTGGCCGCTCCTGTTTTTCTCCCCAGGAGTATTCCGGCAAGCAAAACGGAGAATACCTGTCCGGTTACCGGCACAGGGGTAAAAGGCAGTTTCACGTACAGCTGCGCCGAGACCGCGGTCAATACCGCGAAAGTAACTGCCATGACGGTTTTCTTAAATGTCGTCATGGAATTAAAGAGTTCATAGTATCTACTCCATGTTCTGTCCCATCCCGTTATAATCCTTTCCATAATTGCCTCCTACCTCCGGGTAAAATTTTTATGGCATTTACTAATAACTGTCTTAAAGCGCTGATAGGGTTCTCATTATGCGGTTTTCGTCCGCCTTTGGTCCTATAAGCGACAGGCAGAAATTCTCCGGACGGAAAAGCTCCCGGGATATCTCTTTAATCTGTTCGAGGCTTACCGCATTAATCTTATTTACTACTTCATTAACCGTCACGAGTTTTTCCTTGAATAGTTTCTGTTCGCCGAGCCACATCATGTACTCAAGGTTATCCTCGAGGCCCATGAGAATCTGGGATATCATGAATCTTTTCGCTCTTTCCAGCTCGCTTGTTCTTACGCCTGTGTCTTTCATCTTGCGTATCTCGTCAATGACGGCTGAAATGCATTTCTCGGTGTTGTCAGGGGATACGCCGGCATATATGAGATAAGCTCCGGTATCCTGATAGTGCTTTGTCATGCTCCTGATAGCGTATGCAAGCCCCATGTTTTCGCGGATTCTGTTAAAGAGGCGGCTGCTCATATTCCCGCCCAGTATGGTATTCATTATGCCAAGCGCGTATTTTTTTTCGTCGAATCTCGAAGGCGCAAGGCCGCCCATGGCTATGTGGGTCTGTTCAGTCTCCTTTTTTAAGAGCCTGATGTTCGGTCCCACTGTTCCAGTTTTCCATTTCTTGTATGGGTTGATTTTGCGTTTCGGTACTGTGGAGAGATGCCTGTCAAGAGAGTTTTTCATCTTCATTTCATCTATACTGCCAGAGATGCTGACAACTATGTTACCGGCGGTGTAGTAGTCTTGCATGTATCCGGATATCCATTCCTTTTTAATAGCGCTCATGGATTCAACGGTGCCTGCTATCGGCTGTCCGAGAGGATGGGTCCCGTAAAGTGTGTTGTCGAAAATCTCAAAGACATGTTTTGCCGGTATGTCCTTGTACATGCTGATTTCTTCAATGATGACTTTTCTTTCTTTTTCTATGTCGGCATCCTTAAGCGTTGGATTCTGTATCATGTCTGCAAGAACATCTATGCTCAGGTCGATATACCGTCCCAGTATTTTTATCCAGTAGCAGGTTGCCTCCTCTGAGGTGAACCCGTTGAAAGTTCCGCCGACCCCTTCAATGGCTTCCTTTATCTGCTTGTAATTTCTCTTGTCTGTTCCCTTGAAAAGCAGATGTTCAATGAAATGGGAGACCCCCGAAAGTTTTTTTTGCTCAAAGCGGCTGCCCGCATTGATGAATATCCCCACGGATACCGAGTGTGCTCCCGGCAGATTCTTGTATATTGTTCTGATTCCGTTTTCAAGCCTGTATTCGCTCCATTCCATGATAGGAGGTCCCCTATATAAATTTTGACATTTATTATAACTGTAATATTATATCCTGACAAGTTTGAAAATCGTAAGTCCCTTACAATGTCAGGCTCCGGGGAAAAAGGAGGATTTTATGAGACTCGGTTTTATGATGAAATTTGACAGGGAAAGGATAGCATTTGCGAAAAAGGCGGGATTCAAGTCCTGCGAATTGATGGTGGGACCTGGGGATATTTTTTATCCTGGAAAGAAGGACTGGCAAAAGGAAGCGAAGGACATGAAGAACTGTTACGATGAGAAAGACATCAGGATATCATGTATTGCGGGATTCTACGTGAATCATATGGACACGCAAAAAGCGGAAGAGTACAGTGACCTTGTAAGAAACATCATTCTTCTGGCGGAACATATATCCGTGCCGGTTGTGGCGGGTTTTTCCGGAAGGATTATAGGAAAGGAACTGATTGAGAGCCTTTCGGAATACAGGAAAATATGGAGCGAACATGCGAAATTTGCCGAAGACCACGGTATCAAGATTGCCTTCGAACACTGTCCCATGGGACGATTTCACACGCCCTGCAACGGGATTAATTTCATGACCACGCCTGAGATGTGGGAAAAGGCATTCAACGAGGTTCCTTCCGAAGCGCTGGGACTGGAATGGGATCCAAGCCACCTGATATGCCAGTTTATAGACCCCGTAGGGACACTGAGAAAATTCGGGAAGAGGGTCTATCATGTCCATGCAAAGGATGCGCATGTCAACAGGGACCTGCTGGCACAGTACGGTATCTGGTACAATGGGGCCGTTGAACACTGTTTTGCCGGACTAGGCGATACGGACTGGGGGTTATGCATAAAGGAACTGCATAGGCAGGGATACGCCAACGACCTTAACATAGAGGGATGGCATGACCTGGTTTATAATAAAAACTATGAAGACGAAGGGCTCATCAACTCGCTAAAGTATTTAAGCCAGTTCGTAGTGCAGGATTGAATACGTTTTTGGGAGTGTCCCGTGTGAAGAAGGACGTACGGTTGGGCGCATTTCTGGATACTCTGTATATCGGGATTTTATACAGCCTCGTAAGAAATGGTTGACAATATAAAAAGGCATGCCTCAGGATAACATAATGGAAAAGGAAATATTTGACCGGCTTCTTGAGAAGTCGGCGCTCGATGAAACGGAAAGTTATAATGTTTTTCGAGACATAATGGAGGAAAAGGTTTCACATGTCCGGGCGGCTGCTTTTCTCTCTCTGTTAAGCATGAAAGGTGAACAGCCATCGGAGATTGCGGGCGCCGCAAGGTTATTGAGGGATAAGGCGACCGTCATAAGCACATCCGGACTGAAGACTGTGTGCGATACATGCGGAACTGGCGGAGACCGTTCCGGCACATTTAACATATCCACGTGTACCGCTCTCCTGAGTTTTTCATGCGGGTTGACTGTCGCAAAACATGGAAACCGTGCGGCTACCAGCCAATGCGGAAGCGCGGATGTTCTTGAAAGCGTCGGATACAGGATTGACCTTGAACCTTCCAGGAGCGAGGCCCTTCTCAAGGAGCAGGGATTCGCTTTCCTTTTTGCGCCGCTTTATCATAAGGCGATGAAGAATGTCGCTCATGTGAGAAGAGAACTGGGCTTCAGGACGATGTTTAACATTATAGGACCTTTGTGTAATCCGGCCTGTTCGAATGTGCAGATAATGGGGGTAAGCGACTACAACCTGATG
>JAKJFI010000055.1 GCA_022704985.1 Candidatus Omnitrophota bacterium
GGTGAAAATTATGGGAGGCATCTCCCGCAAGAAGGTTTGAACAGGTGAAAAACATCGTAATACTCGGCAGTACCGGAACGATAGGCGTGAATACCCTTGAGGTCATACGTCATGGGAAGGGAAGGTTCAGGGTATTGGGTCTTGCGTGCCGCAACAAGAAGGATATTCTTGCGGGACAGATAAGGGAGTTCAAGCCGCCGTATGTTTATATTGAAAAGGAAGCCCCGCTTTTTGAGAAGGAGTTTCCGTGCGCGCGTTTTCTCCACGGCGAAAGCGGCTTGGAGGAAATGGCCGTTCTTGATAAAGCGGATATCGTCATATGCGCCGTACCCGGCATCAGCACTCTTAAAGCGGTGGTTGCGGCTGTAAGGAAGGGAAGAACCGTCGGGCTTGCCACGAAAGAGATACTGGTGGTTGCCGGCCACATCGTCAAACCGCTTGCAAGAAGATACGGCGCCAGTCTTCTGCCGGTTGACAGTGAGCACAATGCAATTTTCCAGGCGCTTAACGGAGTAAAAAAACAGGATGTGGAAAGGATATACCTTACCGCTTCAGGAGGCCCTTTTTGGGGAAAACCCGCGGCGCGCAAGGTAACGGTAAAAGACGTGCTCAAGCACCCGGTATGGAAGATGGGCAGGAAAATCACGGTTGACTCCGCAACTATGATGAACAAGGCGTTTGAAATCATAGAAGCGCACTACCTGTTTGACATCCCCGCAGAGAAAATCGACGTCCTGATTCATCCGGAAGCGGTTGTTCACGGGATGGTTGAGATGAGGGACGGAACTGTCAAGGCGGTGATGTCTGCGCCGGACATGAAGTTTCCATTGAATTTCGTGCTGGACTATCCCGACCGCAGGAGCTCTCCGTGGCAGAAGCTTAATTTTGAAAAAATAAAGCAACTTACATTCCTGCCAGCTGACAGGAGTTTGGCGTGGTTTTCTCTGGCGGTGCAGGCGATTGGAAAGAAGGGTTCTTTTCCCGTTGCGCTGAACGCTGCAAACGAGGAAGCGGTAGACCTGTTTCTCGAGGGCAAGCTCGAGTTCTGCGAGATACTAAAGGTTGTTCAGAATGTTTTAAGGCGTCACAGGTTGAAAAAGACGGTTTCTATAGATGACATTCTCTGTATTCACGAAATTACAAAAAAACAGGTAAGAGGACTTGTGGGATAAAATAATTATTGCCGTTGCTCTCCCTCTCTCTTGAGGAGAGGGAAGGGTGAGGGTGAAAAGGGTGGTAAAATGATACTTTCAATAGTCTCGGTAATAATGCTTTTTTCAATCATCATACTTGTTCATGAGGCAGGGCATTTTCTTGCGGCAAAGAGGGTCGGCATAAGGGTTGAGAAGTTTTCCCTCGGATTCGGACCGAAGCTCTTCTCCAGGAAGAAGGGTGACACTGTCTATCAGGTTTGCCTTCTGCCGTTCGGCGGTTTTGTAAAGATGTCGGGCGACGAATACGAAGGGGAAGAGAGAGAAAAATTCGAGGAATGGGAGTATATGGGCAAGAGTCCGGGACACAGGAGCCAGGTTGTCGCTGCCGGTTCCATCAATAACCTTGTTCTCGGTTTTTTGCTTCTCATCCCGGTTTTCATGATAGGCGTGCCCGGCTACGACGGCACGAAAATAGGCTCGTTTGTCGAAGGTCTTCCCGCGGCCGAATCAGGGCTTAATATCGGCGACAGAATCATAGAAGTAAACGGCGCGGAATGCAAAGAATGGTTTGACGTGTTGATGAACATAAAGGGCGCCATAGAGCGGGACGAGAAACAACCGGTCAACCTCAAAGTGGAACGGAACGGACAGATGCTGGAAGTCGGCGTTATGCCGGGGTTGCTGCCGGACGCCGAAGCGGAAAAAGGCGGAAAGCCGGTCTATATACTCGGCATTTCTCCGATGGAGAAAATGGAGAAGTTCTCACCGCCGGGCGCTGTGGTGAAAGCTGGAAAAGAGTTTCGCAAGATGTTATACGGAATATACGTTGCGCTCAAGATGCTCATAACAAAGCAGGTTTCCGCAAAACAGCTCTCCGGTCCCATAGGTATCGCACAGTGGGGCGGGGAGATTGTCCATTACGGACTGGGGAGGTTCCTCTACTTTATGGCGTTCATCAGCGTGAACCTCGGAATAATCAACCTCATGCCGTTCCCTATCCTTGACGGAGGCCATATCTTCGGGCTCGCAGTTGAAAAGATTTCACGCAGGCGGCCGTCCAGGAAAACCCTGGAGTGGACGGGATACGTGGGTTTTATTCTCATAATAGGGCTTGCGTTGTATGTAACGTATAACGATGTTTTGAGGATTGTTGAAGACCTGATAAAGAAATGACCATCTGTAGAAGCGTAACCGCCTTTTCCTCTCCCTTGAGGGGAAAGTGTTCGGGTGAGGGATTGTAAGGCAATGAGGAGAAAGACAAGGAAGATAAAAGTCGGCGGGATATACATCGGAGGAAACGCTCCTGTTTCCGTCCAGGGCATGACCAAGGTCCGCACCGCGGACGTAAAAAGCGCGCTGAAGGAAGCTGGACGGATGGTAAACGAGGGAGCCGAGCTTATCAGGGTCGCCGTTCTTGACCAGGACGATGCCTGTGCGCTGCAGAAGCTGAAAGAAAAAATTCCGGTACCGCTGGTTGCGGATATACACTACAACCATAAGCTTGCGTTGCTTGCGATTGAGAAAGGCGTTGATAAAATAAGAATCAATCCCGGCAACATCTCAAGACAGGGAATAAAAGAAATCGTCAGAGCTGTGAAAGACCGCGGAATACCCGTGCGCATAGGGATAAACTCCGGTTCCGTTGAGATAAAAAAGTCGCTTGCGGAGACTATGGTCGGCGTGGCGGCGGAGAATATCAGGGTCTTTCAGTCAATGGATTTCCAGTCGATTGTGCTTTCACTGAAGACGCCATCGGTGCAGGATACGGTTGACTGTTACAGGAAAATATCCGGACTCTGTGATTACCCCCTGCACCTCGGGATAACAGAAGCCGGAAGGGGCGCGCTTGCGGAAAGCAAATCCGTGCTGGGGATAGGAATACTTCTTTCAGAAGGGATAGGTGATACGATAAGGGTTTCCCTGACCGAGCCTTCATGGAAGGAGATAAAGTCGGGCAGGGCGATTCTGCAGTCACTCGGGATACGGAAATTTGAACCGGAAATCATATCCTGTCCGACCTGTGGTCGGACGCAGGTTGACCTGTTCCCGGTTTTAAAAAAGGTGGAAAGAGAGATACGCAGATTGCGGGAACGGTACCCGGAAACGGTCAACATGAAGTTTGCGGTCATGGGATGCGGCGTCAACGGACCCGGGGAAGCCAAACAGGCGGATATAGGCATTGCGGGCGGAGGCAAGAAATTTGCGCTGTTCAAGAAAGGTGTTATAATTGGCACTTATAACCAGGATATAATCGTTGAAAAACTAATTACAGCAACAGAAGACCTGTTGAAAATTTCCATCTGTTCGTCATTGCGGACGAATGTGAAGCAATCTTGAGATTGACGCGGCATAAGACGTCTCGCAATGACAGGAAGGAGCAGGGATAAAGGAGGATGAGAGAATGGCAGAGATGAGGATAGGCATTATAGGGTGTGATACTTCGCACGTGTCCGCATTCACGAAGCTTCTGAACGATAGCGCCGACCCGTTCCACATTCCCGGCGGAAAAGTCGTTGCGTGTTTTCCGTCTTTCAGCCCGGATATCGAGTTAAGCGCTTCGAGGGTTGAGGGCTACAAGAAAGAACTGGTGGAAAAGTGGAATATGAAACTGGTTTCCTCGGTGGAAGACCTGCTTCCTTTTGTGGATGCGGTGCTTCTTGAAAGCGGCGACGGCAGGCGGCATCTGAAAGAGGCAAAGCCAGTTATTGAGGCAAAAAAAACGCTCTTCATAGACAAGCCGATAACCGCAAGCTACAAAGAGGCGAAAGAGATATTCGACCTGGCGGCAAAAAATAATGTTCCCGTTTTTTCATCCTCTTCGCTGAGGTTTGACTACAATATCAGCAGGGCGAGGCAGGAGTTCCAGGCGGATGAAATCGTTGGGTGCGACGCGTTCAGCCCCGCAACCCAGGAGAAGACAAACCCCGGACTTTTCTGGTACGGCATACACGGGGTGGAGATTCTTTACAGCTTCATGGGACCCGGCTGCAAGAGCCTGTTTTCAAAAAAAACAGAAGGGGTGGACTTGGTAACCGGGGTGTGGGAAGACGGACGCATAGGCACTAACAGGGGAACCAGGAAGGGCGGGCATTTCTTCGGCGCAACCGTATTCGGAGACAAAAAAATAACGCAGGTGACATACTCCACGGAAGTTCCGTTCTATGCACAGCTCCTGAAACAGATAGTCCCGTTTTTTCAGACAGGCAAGCCGCCTGTTCCGCAGGAAGAGACCCTGGAGATAATCAGGTTCATAGAGGCGGCGCTTTTAAGTGAAAAAGAGGGCCGGGAAGTATTGCTTTCCGAAGTGGTATGATTTCATCCGGATAGCCGCGTTGCCTGCGCCGTCAGCAGTGTGCGGTGTTGCTGGTATTGTATTAAGGCGGCGCATGAAAATATGCAGGAATCCTGTATTGGTGTCGGTATGCTGGAATGGAAAACAACGGGGCTGTTTTTTTAGATAGTTGCCCCTGTAGCTCAGAGGACAGAGCAACGGTTTCCTAAACCGTGTGTCGCCCGTTCGAGTCGGGCCAGGGGTACTTTTTAAAGGCAGTGAAGATAAAAGCAGAAAAAAAAGAGGGGGTGGAAAATGAAACTGGCGGTACAGAGTTATTGTTTCAGGGGATTCAAGGACAACCGGGTGGTTGCAGGTATGGTCAAGGAATGCGGTTTGAGCAGGATAGAACTTTGCGGGGCGCACTGTGATTTTACCGATACATCCAAATTCCGCGATGTTATTGCGGCGTACAATGATGCCGGGGTGGAGATTTGCTCTATCGGCGTGCAGGGGTTGAACAACGACGCTGAGAAGGAACGGAAGTATTTTGAGTTTTTGAAAATGGCCGGCATCGGGATGATGAGCGTTGACTTTTATCCTGCAACGGTTCCGGCGGCCTACAGAACCGCAGAACGGCTCGCTGACGAGTATGATGTTAAACTGGCGATTCACAACCACGGTTCCCGCCACTGGCTCGGCACCGAACAGATATTGGATTGCGTTTTCAAGAGCACTTCCCCGAGAATTGGACTCTGTCTTGATACCGCATGGGCTCTCGATTCAAGACACGACCCCCTGGAAATGGCCGAGAAGTTCAGGGACAGGCTTTACGCCGTGCACCTGAAGGACTTCGTTTTTGACAAGGCGGCCAAACCGCAGGATGTAATACTGGGTGAAGGCAACCTGGACCTTAAAGGGCTGGTTGGACTCTTGAAAAAAAACGGTTTTTCCGGAGAAGAGATAATTGAGTATGAGGGAGACGTTAATAATCCTGTTCCCGCCCTGCAAAAATGTGTCGAGGCAGTTCGCAGAGCAGAATAACAATGGCGCAAAACCTTAAGAAAAAGCTCGGTCTTCTTGAAGTCTTTTGCATAGCAAGCGGCGCCATGATAAGTTCGGGAATTTTCATTCTTCCCGGACTTGCCTTCGCCCAGGCGGGACCGGCGGCGATACTGCCCAAGGCGGGCGGCGACTACTTCTACATAGCAAGAGGTTTCGGTTCCCTTGCCGGAACAGTAGCGGGTTTCGGTTCGTGGTTCGCATTGAGCTTCAAGAGCGCCTGGGCGTTGATAGGCATGGGGGTATACCTGAGTCTCCTGATATCTTTCCCCATGCATTGGATAGCGATAGGTCTATGCGCGTTCTTCGTTATTCTGAATATTGCCGGAGTGCAGGAGGCAAGCAGGTTCCAGATATTTATGGTTGCCGGACTCATAGGCATCATGCTCCTGTACATTATAAGGGGACTGCCGCATATTGATGCGGCAAGATTTGTGCCGTTTTTCCCAAAAGGGCATCTTGCGATGTTCAGCACGGCAAGTTTTGTCTTTGTCGCATACGGCGGGCTGACCAAGATAGTCGCTGTGGCCGAAGAAATCGACAGCCCTGAAAGAAATCTTTTGCTGGGTATGGTGCTATCCCTGTCGGTCTGCGCTGTGTTATATGTTCTGATGGTCATGGTGACGGTGGGGGTAGTGTCCCCGGAGGTTCTTTCAGGGACGCTCATGCCGATTACCAAGGGAGCCGAGGTATTCTCCGGAGGCGTCTTTCAGGCGGCGATAGGGGTTTGCGCTTCTC
>JAKJFI010000056.1 GCA_022704985.1 Candidatus Omnitrophota bacterium
GCAGGCATGGTAATAAGGGAGTGGTTTCCAAGATAATGCCGGAAGAAGACATGCCGTTTCTCGCAGACGGCACGCCTGTGGATGTTGTGCTTAATCCGTTGGGCGTTCCTTCGAGGATGAACATAGGACAGATTCTGGAGATACATCTGGGCCGGTCATTGAAGGCGTTGGGATATAGTATGGAGACACCCATTTTTGAAAGCGTAAAGGAATGGGAGATAAAGCAATTGCTTAAAAAAGCCGGGTTCCAGGAAGACGGCAAGGACGTGCTTTATGACGGGCAAACCGGCGAGCCTTTTGCGCAGCCCGTCACCGTCGGTTACATGTACATGATGAAACTGAAGCATCTTGCCGACGAGAAGATACATGCCAGGAGTACGGGGTCATATTCCCTGATTACGCAGCAGCCGCTCGGTGGAAGGGCGCAGTTCGGCGGTCAGCGTCTTGGAGAAATGGAAGTGTGGGCACTTGAAGGCTACGGAGCCGCGCATACCCTGAAGGAAATGCTTACGGTGAAGAGCGATGACACCGAAGGCAGAAAGATTATGTATGAGAGCATCGCCAAGGGACTCGATTACCGCGGTGACAATATCCCCGAATCTTTCCGCGTTCTGCGCAAAGAGCTCCAGGGCCTCGGGCTTGACCTGAAGGTTGAAACGCATAAGGAAAACGGGAAAGACAGGGAAGTAGCAAACATAAAAATAACCTCTCCTACCGTCATGCATTCATGGTCCCACGGAGAGGTGAAGAAAGCAGAGACTCTCAATTACAGGACCTTCAAGCCAGAGCGTGAAGGGCTGTTCTGCGAGAGAATATTCGGGCCGACCAGGGATTATGAGTGTTCTTGCGGCAAATACAAAAAGTTAAGATACAAGGGAATCATATGCGACAGGTGCGGCGTTGAGGTTACGACTTCAAGGGTCCGCCGTGAAAGGATGGGGCACATAGAGCTTGCCACTCCGGTTTCATACGTGTGGCTTTTCAAGAGCACGTCCAACTGGATGGGGCTTCTTCTTGATATGTCCCAATCAGAGCTGGAGATGGTTCTCTACTATGAAAGATATATAGTGATAGACCCGGGAACGACGCCTCTCAAAGCAAAAACGCTTCTTTCCGAAAGCGACTATCATGAGCATCTTGAGAAATTCGGCAATAAGTTTAGGGCAGGTATCGGTGCTGGAGCGATACAGGAACTTTTGAAAAAAATAGACCTGGCCAAGCTTGAGGAAGGGATAAAACAACAGTTGAGCAGCAAGAAGAAAAAGGCATACGGGACCAGGAGAACACTGATAAAGAAACTCAGAATGGTGCAGGGGCTTATCAAGACGCAGGTGAAACCCGAATATCTGGTAACAAGCATAATTGCGGTTACTCCGCCAGACCTGCGTCCGCTTCTTCCTCTTGATGGGGGCAGGTTTGTCGCATCGGACCTGAACGACTTGTATCAAAGGGTGATAAACAGAAACAACCGGCTGAAAAAGCTGATACAGCTTCAGGCGCCGGATATAATCGTCAGAAACGAGAAGAGGATGCTGCAGGAATCGGTGGATGCCTTGATGGATAACGGGAAACACGGCAATCCGGTTCTCGGCAAAGGCAGAAGGCCTCTAAAGTCTCTGGCAGACGCCCTTCGGGGAAAACAGGGCAGGTTTAGACAGAACCTGCTTGGAAAGCGTGTGGATTACTCCGGTCGCGCTGTCATTGTCGTGGGTCCGGAATTAAAACTTAACGAGTGCGGCATCCCTAAGGAAATGGCGCTTGAGCTTTTTGGCCCCTTCGTTTTACGGGAGCTGAGAAAGCGCGAGTATTTCCATACCCTTGGAAGCGCGAAAAGAGCTATACGGGAGAACAGACCGGAAGTCTGGGAAGTTCTTGAAAAGGTAAGCAAGAATCACCCGGTGCTATTGAATAGGCAGCCGACGCTGCACAGGTTGAGCATACAGGCTTTTGAACCGCGCCTGATAGAGGGCAATGTTCTAAAAATTCATCCGCTCGTATGCCCTGCCTTCAACGCGGATTTTGACGGTGATACAATGAGCGTGCATCTCCCCCTCACTCCGGAAGCATGTCTTGAGGCGGAACTGCTGATAAAGTCAACTACCCATATGCTTTCTCCCGCGAATGGAAAACCGATAATATCACCCACGAGGGATATAGTTATGGGTATTGCGTACCTGACATTCCAGAGCGAAGAGAAGGAATACCCTGTTGCTCTCTCTGGTTTCAATGAGGCGATATATCTGTACAACATGAATTATCTTGAGCTTCACAGGCCGGTTAAGGTTAGGAATGAGAAGGGACAAATGATAGTTACCACCGCGGGACGTATAATTTTCAACGAGATTATTCCGGATGGGATACCTTTCAAAAACGAGGTTTTTAACAGTTCCAGAGTTCAGGAGCTTATAGAGGAGATATTGAAGAAGTGCGGATACAGAGCAACTGTGAAATTCCTTGATGAAGTCAAAAATCTCGGTTTCCATTTCGCCACGATAGGCGGAATCACCATAGGCATAGACGATCTTAAGGTTCCTGTGGAAAGAGACAGCATCCTTGCTGAAGCAAACCTTGAGACGGATAAGATACGAAAGAATTATCGGACAGGGGTCATTTCCGAGGGAGAGAGGTATAACAAGCTTGTTGATATATGGACATCAGCAACAAACGAGATAGGGAAAGCCGTAACGAGGGCGCTGAGAGAAGATACGTCGGTGGAGCCGTTCAGGATTAATTCCATCCATCTTATGGTTGATTCCGGGGCGAGAGGAAACAAATCGCAGGCAAATCAGCTTATGGGTATGAGAGGGCTCATGATACGTCCCAAGAAGGTTACCGGGGAGATAGGTGAAATTATAGAGACGCCGGTAAAAAAGAACTTCAAAGAAGGGCTTTCGCTCCTTGAATACTTCATATCCATACACGGCGGCAGGAAGGGGCTTGTTGATACCGCGCTCAAGACATCTGATGCTGGATATCTGAGCAGGAGACTCGTGGATGTAGCGCATTCTGTCATAATAAACGAAGAGGATTGCGGGTCGCTGGAAGGGATACTTATCAGCTCCCTGTCAATAGGAGATGAGGAAATACTCTCTCTGAAGGACAGGATAGTGGGCAGGGTGGCGCTCGACAACGTGGTTGATATCGTTACCGACAGTATAATCGTGCGCGCTGGAGATGTAATAGATGAAGAGAAGGCGCAGAATATAGTTGACACGGGGATAAACAAACTGAGGATAAGGTCGGTGTTGACCTGTAAGGCGGAGAAGGGTGTCTGTGCGAAGTGTTACGGATGGGACGTCTCAAGGAAGAAACTGGTCAACATAGGAGAAGCGGTTGGCGTTATCGCGGCGCAGTCCATCGGAGAGCCGGGAACGCAGTTGACATTGAGGACGTTCCATACGGGAGGTGCGGCGTCGAGAGGTGCAGGCTCCTCTTCCTATAAGGCGCAAAAGGACTGTACGGTAAGATATCTTGAAAGTCTGAAAACCGTAAAGAACAAAAAAGGAAGAGATGTTGTCATACAGAGGGAAGGTAAGATAGTGCTGTTTGACGACAGGGATAGGGAAATAGATACCTATACCCTGCGTGTCGGTTCTGAGATAATGATAAAGGACGGCCAGAAAGTCAGCGCCGGCAAGACGATAGCAACGTGGGAGCCCTATTCGATACCCCTCATAGCAGACTGTGAAGGTATTGTTGACTACAAGGATATAGAGATAGGCAAGACGGCAAAGGAAGAAATTGATGCGACAACGGGTATCGGAAGGAAGATAGTCATAAAGCACAAGGAAGACATGAATCCCCAGATTTTGATAGTAGACGAGAAGAAGCATATCAAGGGAGTTTATCATATACCTGAAGATGCGCATATCATGGTTGAAAAAGGGGGTAGTGTTGTTCCGGGGGATATCGTAGCCAAGATATTCCGGACTGAAAGAAGGGTTCAGGATATAACCGGCGGTCTTCCGAGGGTTTCCGAACTCTTCGAGGCGAGAAATCCGAAGAACCCTGCGATATTGAGCGAAATAGAGGGAAGAGTTGAAGTGATTTCCTCCACTAAGGGCACCAGAAAAGTTGTGGTAATCAATGAGGAGACAGATACGAGAAAAGAATACGAAATCTCCGCAGAAAAGCATCTTCTGGTGAGCACGGGCGACAGGGTGAGGTCGGGAGAAAGGATTACTGACGGGCACGTTGTGCTCAAGGATATTCTCAAGATAGAGGGTGAAAAGAAGGTGCAGGAGTATATGTTGAACGAGATACAGAGCGTCTACCGGATAGAGGGTGTTACCATCAACGACAAGCACATTGAGATTATAGTCAGGCAGATGCTTTCCAAGGTGCGGGTAGAGAATCCGGGGGACACGTACCTGCTTGAAGGGGAAGAGATAGACAGGGTTAAAATTCAGAAGATTAACGATGCTCTTCCCAAGAATAAGAAACCCGCGACCTTCAGGCCGCAGGTTCTCGGAATAACCAGGGTTGCTCTGGGCAGTGAGAGTTTCATCTCGGCGGCATCCTTCCAGGAGACGACCAAGGTGTTGACTACGGCTGCACTGCTCGGTGCCGAGGACTATCTTGAAGGACTCAAGGAAAACGTCATTCTCGGTAGATTGATTCCATCGGGAACAGGCATATTCAAGGAATGCTATACCGGGGAGCAGAATGAACAGCCCGTCGCGGAGACGGCGGAAACGGTTCAAAGTTGAAAGATGAAACGTTATAGCCCGGAATTAACAGTTGTCACGCAAGGAGCGAAGAGAGGTAAAAGATGCCTACTTATAATCAGCTGATAAGGAAGAGGAGACGCAGTAAAACTAATAGGTCAAAGTCAACTGCACTGGAAAGCAATCCGCAGAGAAGAGGCGTGTGTCTTTACGTCAAGACAGCAACTCCGAAAAAGCCCAACTCTGCATTGAGAAAGATTGCCAAGGTCAGGTTGACCAATGGCAAGGAAGTAATCGCATATATCCCCGGGATAGGACACAATCTGCAGGAACACTCGATTGTCCTTGTGAGGGGAGGCAAGGTCAGAGATCTGCCGGGTGTTAAATATCACATTCTGCGCGGAACGCTTGATGCCGGAGGCGTTGAGGGCAGAAAGCAGTCAAGATCCAAATACGGAGCGAAGAGACCGTCAGAAAAGGCGAAGACAGAATAGTCCCGGGCTTTTTCGAGAGGCGTGTGCGTTGAGTAAGGCGAGATTGCAGTAAAAGCATGCCATCCGAAAAAGATGGTACGGGCGGAGGGTAAAAATGCCAAGAAGAAAAAGAGCAGTGAGGAGAGATATAACCGGTGACCCCAGATACAACGATCATGAAGTATCCACGTTCATAAGTCTGCTTATGTGGGATGGGAAAAAGGACCTGGCCTACAGCATATTCTATGATTCCATGGACAGGATCAAAGAGAAAACTAATGAAGAGCCGCTTTCCGTTTTTAAGAAAGCATTGAATAACGTGAAACCGAGGGTTGAAGTCCGTGCAAGGAGAGTTGGCGGAGCTACCTATCAGATACCCGTAGAGGTGCCTTCAAAAAGAAGTCTGGCCCTTGCCATCAGGTGGATGATAAAGTCTGCCAGACTGAGAAAAGGGAAATGCATGGCTGAGAGGCTGGTAGATGAATTTGTTGAATCTGCGAAAGGGGAAGGTCCGAGCGTAAAAAAGAAAGAAGATACTCATAAGATGGCTGAATCAAATCGCGCTTTTGCGCACTACCGCTGGTAGTCAGGACGTGCCTTCCGTAGATTTTCATTCCCGTTGAACCAACACCTTTCGGGGGTGCAGGATGGATGCCCCCGGAGGTTTTTATTTTCACAATAAATACATGGAAAAGATTAGGAACATAGGGATAATAGCCCATATTGACGCAGGCAAGACCACTACAACCGAGCGGTTGCTGTTTTATACTGGAAAAACCTACAAGATAGGCGAGGTTGACGAGGGTACTGCGGTAATGGACTGGATGGACCAGGAACGGGAGAGAGGTATTACCATATTCTCCGCTGCAACCACATGCTACTGGAAAAACCATAAAATAAATATTATTGATACCCCGGGACACGTAGATTTTACGGTGGAAGTAGAAAGATCACTTCGGGTGCTTGACGGAGGAGTAGTAGTTTTTGACGGAAAAGAAGGCGTGGAACCCCAGTCGGAAACCGTTTGGAGGCAAGCTGAAAAATACAAT
>JAKJFI010000057.1 GCA_022704985.1 Candidatus Omnitrophota bacterium
AATCCCCACAATTATGAAGCTTTCTACAAGATGGCCTTTGCCTACGGAGAATCAGGAAACCTTAATGAAGCGGAGAAGCTTTACCTGGAGATAAACAGATATATATTCCCGCATTACGCCAAAACCGACACCAACCTCGGAACGGTCTATCTCCGCCTGGGCGACCACCGGAAAGCCCTTTATTACTACAGGTGGGCAGACTATCTGAATCCATATGACCTGGACGTGCTTTGCGGAACCGCATCAATATACCTTATGTTCTATGATGCTCCGAAACAGGCGGCCGTTTATCTCAACAGGGTCTTGACAATAGACCCTAAAAACGGTTATGCTAATACGGTTTTGGGTTTGTTGAAGAAAGAAGGAAAACTATAAATCACCCTCACTTAGCCCCTCTCACCACTCAAGGGCGAGGAGAAATATACGGGGTTTAGTGAATACTGACTTTAGAAGTTGAAATTTGGGAGGTAATATAATGGGAAAGACATGCACGCTCTGCGGTAAAAGAAGCAAAACCGGAAACAGCATAAGCCATTCAAACGTCAAAACGAGAAGAGTATGGAAACCCAATATCCAGAGACTGCTTGTGGATATCGAAGGCACGAATAAGAGGATTAACGTCTGCACCACCTGCATTAAATCTGGCAAGGTAAAAAGACCTGTGGAACAGGTAAAAGCAGAAGAATAACAGTTGCTCTATCTTCTTCATCCTGTTGATACTGCCATGCCTGCTTTCTTCTCTCATCAAGGATGAGGAAATCCCGCAGAAAGGGGCGGGAAGCGATTCTACTTGGAATGAGAATAGCTGTGGATTCGAAGGTATAACCTGTACAGACCGTTATTTCCCCGGGCGCACGGGGTATAAAAAATGTCTATCTTCTGCCCGTTATCCGGGAGAACCGATGAATCATCCGCAAGAAAAGACTCGAACATCCTGTCGTTCCTGCCGGTTATCCAGAAACTTTTTTCCTCGTTTCTACTGCGCGCAATGTTCTTAACATATACTTCCCTGCAGCGGAATACCGGCGCCGGATTGCCCTTGCCGCAAGGTTCCATGGCTTCATCCATCTCCCTTATCAATTCTGGCGTCAGTTCCTCCACGTCCAGCTCGCAGTCATAACGCTGTCCGCACTCGTCAACATCCCATTGAATATCTTCCCAGAAACGCCGTATTTTCTCAAGATTCTCTGCCGGGCACTTGAAACCCATCGCACAGGGATGCCCTCCCATGGAAAGCATATACTCCCCGAGCGGCTTGAGCTTTTCGCACAGGTTGTATCCCCCGGGCGCTCTTATAGAACCCCTGAACGAATCCTGTGCGGCGGCGCCTACCAGATAAGGCTTGTTGTATCTTCCGGAAAGCCGTGAGGCAATCACCCCGCAGATACCGGGAGAGATACTTTCGGAAATTATAAACCCCGCATCCCCGCTGTGATGCTTAAGATTCTCCATTTCCTTTGCGACCGCCCTGTATCTCAACCTGTCGATACTCTCTATCTCATCGGCCAGTTCTCTGATAGTCTTCTCGTCATCCTCTGTCAGAAGTCCGAGGGCGATTTCCGGCTTGCCCATCCTGCCCGGAGAGTTCAGCTTGGGATTTATCTTCATGACAACGTCCCTCGTGGTAAACGGAGGGCGCAGGTTCTGCCTCTCAATCAAATGGGCAAGACCTTTTATGCCCGTAAAGGGAAGACGCCGCAGTCCTTCCCTGACAAATATCCTGTTCTCGCCGGTCAGCGGGAGAAAATCCGCCAGTATTGAAAGACACACCGTCTCAATGAAATTATGGAAATACTTCTCGCTTATACCGGGCAGGATAAGAGCCATACCCTCTATGAACTTGAATGCGATGCCCGCGCCGCTCAAATTCTTCGTTCTTTCAGGCCAGTCATTTTTAAGACACGGATCCACGTATAGATGGCTTGCAGGCAGGCGCATCGGACTGCCCGCCATATGATGGTCAAGCACGATGCATCTTATACCTTCTCTTTCAGCCCTTTCGAGGGCAGCAAAGGAAGATATACCGCAGTCAACGGAAATCAACATCGAATAGCCGTCCCGCTTTATATCGGAAACCAGGTTTTCCTCAATCTCGTAGTCCTCATCGAGACGGTGGGTCAGACGCAGTGAAAATTCCGAAGAAACGGCCTCAAGAAACTTTATCAGGAGAAAAACGGCGCAAACGCCGTCGGTATCGCCATCGCCGTAAACAAATATTTTCTCCCTGTCCAGGACGGCCTTCTTAAGGGTTTCGCACGCCTCCCTCATGCCCGGTATGGAGAACGGTTCGGAAAGGCTGGAAATCCCCGCATAGAGGAATTCGTGTATTTCCTCTTCCGTTTTGAATCCCCTTCCAGAGAGTATCTTTCTTAATAGCGGAGATATCTTTTCCATTTTATTTATACTATGATGGAGAGGCACCCCTTCCTCAATAACCGGCATCAGGCTTGTCCTCCGAAGCCTTGGCGAAGGGGGAAGATGCCTCCCGCAAAAATCATGGTCGGGACAACTTTTCTGCGGGGGCGAGGATACGCACCTTGACTCCGGCTTCTTTCAGCAGGTCGCCGGATATGGCATCCGGATACCCATCCCTTATTACTATTTCATTTATGCCGGCATTGATAATCATCTTTGCGCAGACGCTACACGGATGGCAGGTATTATAGAGGTTGCTTCCCTTGATTGATATTCCGTAACGCGCCGCCTGAATGATGGCGTTCTGTTCAGCATGAAGTCCGCAGCACAGCTCGTGCCTTTCGCCCGAGGGTATCTTCATCCTCTCGCGGAGACAGCCTCTTTCCCCGCAATGGGTTATCCCGGAAGGCGCTCCGTTATAACCGGTTGCCAGCACTCTTTTTTCCTTCACCAGCACCGCTCCAACGCTTCTTCTTATACAGGTGGAGCGCGTACTGACCAGTTCCGCAATCTTCATGAAATATTCATCCCATCCCGGCCTGGTTGCTGTGGAACCGCTCGCGGCGGTCTTGTGTGTTCCGGAACTACGGGTATATCGGATATTCACCTGCGAACCTCCTTACCTGTTTGGCAATATCCTTCAGGACATTGCCGTCATCCCTGTACTTTAGCGTATCGTCTATCCATTCGGCAATAAGGGACATCTCCTTTTCTTTCATGCCCCTGCTGGTAACGAGGGGCGTACCGAAACGTATTCCGCTGGTGGTTCTCGGCGGTTCCGGGTCGAAGGGAACCAGGTTCTTATTGGATATTATACCTACGCTCTCAAGCAGAATCTGGAACTCGCTTCCCTTGATACCCTTGTTTCTCAAGTCAATTACCATAAGATGATTATCTGTTCCACCGCTCACCACCCTGTACTGTCTGCTCATGAACTCCTCGCACAGTTTCCTGCTGTTTGCCACTATCTGTTTCTGGTATTCCGCAAACTCCGGCTTCATGGCATCCCTGAAGGTTACCGCCTTGGCCGCTATTATATGCATGAGAGGTCCGCCCTGAATGCCGGGCATTATGGAATTGTCCAGCTTATCCCTGTATTTCGCCTTGCAGAGTATGAGCCCGCCCCTGGGACCCCTCAGAGTTTTGTGCGTGGTAGTAGTTACAAAATCCGCAAGGTCCACAGGCGTGGGATGTATCTTTGCGATAACAAGCCCGGAGATATGCGCAATGTCAGCGAGCATCAGCGCTCCAACTTCTTTCGCTATCGCCGCGACCTTTTTAAAATCAATTATCCTTGAATAGGAACTTGCGCCGCAGATTAGCATCTTCGGTTTCTCTTTAAGCGCTATCTCCCTGATGTTTTCATAATCTATCATCTCGGTTTCCCTGTCAACATCATAAAACACCGCATTGTAGAACATCCCGGAGAAGTTTAAATGCAAACCGTGCGTGAGATGCCCCCCGGAGTTAATGTTCATCGCAAGGATTTTATCGCCGGGCTTCAGGGAAGCGAAATAGCAGGCCATGTTTGCCTGACTTCCTGAGTGCGGCTGGACATTTGCGTGCTCGCTGGAAAAGAGACTGCACGCCCTCTTCACCGCCAGTGCCTCAATCTTGTCTATATACTTGCAACCGCCGTAGTACCTCCTGCCAGGATAGCCCTCTGCGTATTTATTGGTAAATATCGAACCGGCAAGGCGCAGAATATCCCTGCTGACTATGTTCTCTGACGGTATAAGCCCGATTGTATATCTCTGCTTTTCTTCTTCTTGCTTCAATATTCTGTAAACTTCCGGATCAGACTCTCTAAGCATTCTCGACCTCCACTATTGGTATCAATGAAAAATCGGCGAAAAGATTGAATAGGTCGTTGACCTTGCTCAAAAGCGCCAGTCTGTTATCCCGAAGCTTGCCGTCCGGACACATAATGAGAATGTCGTCGAAATATCTGTCTATAACATCTTTCCAACCGCTTAAGCTCCGCAAGAAATCGTCATATCGTTTATCTTCCAACAGCTTTCCCATATCCTTCCGGGAAACGTAGAATTCGTAGAGTTCCCTCTCCGTCTTCTCTGGGAGGAGCGATTCGTCGAAGACCTGCGGCTCCAATCCCTTCTCGCGTGCCTGCTTCAGTATGTTTGCAACGCGTATAAAAGGAACCAGTATGCTCCTGGCCCCTTTCCCGCTCTTGAAGAATTTTTCAAGCGCGTCTATCTTATCGCGCATCATCACGAGATTCTCCCGGTGCGCGGAAATTACCGCCTTCCTGATACCCGGGGTTATCCCCTCTCCGGCAAGAAGATTCTCAGCTCTATGCAGGATGAAATTATTTATCTTTTCCGTAACTTCCCCGGACGCTTTGCCGTCAAAAACTCCGACCGCCTTCGTTATAACTTCCATCAGCGAAAACTCCGCCTTCTCCTTCCACACGATTTCTATAAAACCGTTCGCAAGCTTTTTCAGCCCGTACGGGTCCCCGCCGCCGCTCACCTTTACATCTTCCATGAGAAGGCCGCATATCGTTTCCAGCCGCACCGCCATAGAGGCTATGCGCGCCTCTCTTGTCCCAGGAAGACGGTCCCCGCTGAACCGGGGCAGGTAGTGCTCCTCAATACCGGATGAGACAATGCCGCTATATCCATTCCTCTCCGCGTATATCCTTCCTATAACTCCCTCCAGCGCAGGAAATTCCGCAACCATCAGGGTAGGCAAATCATTTTTGCACAGAGAGATAATCAGCGATATGTTATTCCTTTCTTCATCGGAAATACACATATAGGATGTAAGTATCTCTCCTATCTTCTTGAACCTTTCAACCCTGTCGTAAACACTGCCCCACATCGGATTGTATATGATATTTTTAAGCTGTTCCGTATAGGATGCGAAATCCGCCTGCAGGTCCTTTTCCATAAAAAACCCAGCGTCTTCCATCTTTGCATGCAGGACACTCTGGTAGTTATTCCTTACCTCGTCACCTCCAACGCCGTCAAAAACGGCAACATAACGAGGATAGAGCTTTCCGCCGCTTTCGTTCAGAGGTATGCCGTTCAGCTTTTTGATAACCGCTTTTACAACCTCGTCCGGGAGATTCATATATTCGTCTTTCAGACTGCATACCTCAATGAAGGGATATTCAACGAGACCTGAGATATACCTCACATACTCCTCGTCAAAAAATATGGATTCGCTATTATTGTCTCGCCCTTTCCCCTCTTTTTCCTCCGGGGGGAGAAGGTCGGTATGAGGAGGATACGCGAGGGTAACAGATAACTTTTTCTCCATGGCGGCTTTGGTAAATTCAAACCTGACTTCAGGGTCGAAAATCACAAACTTCTTGAGAACCTTGTCAAAATAGTCGGCAGGGCATGAAACTGAAAACCTGCCTGGCGCCAGAATCCTGTGTCCATACGAGAACCTTCCACTCTTCACCCCGCCTATCTCCATGCCGACGACTTCCTCTCCAAAGAGTACAAGTATCCACCTGACCGGCCTTATAAACCTGAAGTCCCCGCCATCCCACTTCATCGCTCTCGGTATCTCGACCTTCCTGATGCTTTCCACCAGTATCCTGCCGAGAATACAGCGGACAGGTTCTCCCTTCTCCTCCCTGAGCGCCACAAGGACTTCTTTCCCCTTCTTTTCCCTGACAATAAGCTCCTTTGCCTCTATACCGTGGGATGCCGCAAATTTTTCCGCGGCAGGCGCGTACTTCCCATCCTTATCAATACAGATATCGACAGGCGGACCGTAAACCTCGGT
>JAKJFI010000058.1 GCA_022704985.1 Candidatus Omnitrophota bacterium
GCGGAGTTTGTCCATGAGAGGTCAATATCTGTTATCAGGTGCCGCCTGACATGGAGAAAACCGGCGATTTTCTTAGCGGAGGAAAGTTCCTTAATATTTTTTTGCCCGTATCTGACCGTCAGACCGTATATCTCGTATCCTTCCCTCTTCGCAATAGCCGCACTGACATAACTGTCCATCCCTCCCGATATCAGGCATACCGCTTTTTTCATCAGCTCTCCAGTCAGATGCTGTAGTCCACCTTTATCCTTTTGCCCTCTTCCCGGAAAGACTCCTCGCAGGCAAAAACAACAGCCATCGTTTTCCAGCTGTCAAAGGCGCTCATGAAGGGCTTTTGTCCTGATTTCATCCGGTCTATGAAATCCCTCAAGAAACCCCTGGAGTTATGGTAGAGGAAATTATATTCAAGCCCCTTATAACTCTCCGTTCTGTTGAGACATGTAATGCCGTTGGGCCCTTCGTATCTCAGCAGTTGCAGAGACGGCTTCCAAAAATCTGTTCTCAACGCGCCGTCGGAGCCGGTGATGCTGACCCCGTACTCATGCCCGAGTTCAGGTTCCATGCCCTCCGGCGCATGGAATACCGCTCTGTGCGGCATTGTTATGAGGTTTCCCAGCTTGCCGCCCGGGAAAAAACAGAGAGTGCACGCAGGTTCCCTGTAACCCCGGTGCCAGGCGTTCGGTCCCCGGAGGTCGGGCGACGGTATCGCCTCGACACTTTCAGGGTCTGCGTTGAAATAGTAGCGCATCAAATCAAGCCTGTGACAACCTTCTTCAATGTAATAGCCGCCCACTTTGCTGATGTCAGCCCTCCAGTCTCCTTTCTGGGGAACAAATCCCACGGAACCCGATATATGGGTAAAGAGAAGGTTTTTGGGGTCGCCTATCTCTCCAGCGTCGATAACCTCCTTCACCCGGCAGGAAAGCCTTGAGTAGCGCATCTCGAAATTTATCTGGATGCGCCTGCCGCTTTTCTCCTCGGCTTTCAGCATAGCCGCTATATCCTGTTTTGTTGTTGCAACAGGTTTTTCGGAAAAGACGTGACAGCCTGCTTCGAGCGCCGCAACCGCAACCTCTGCATGCAAAAAATTCGGGGTTTTATTGCAGAAAATGTCTATTTTTTCTTTCTTCAACATCTCTCTGTAGTCGCCATATGTACGCACGCCGAATTTCTCTTCAGCGATATGCCTGCGTTCCTGCGAGGGCTCAGCCACCGCCACGAATTCCAGGTCATCCTGTTCTTTAAGGAAATCAGCCGTATTGCTTCCTGTCATTCCAAAGCCTGCAATAGCTACCTTCAGTTTATTTCCCATGTTATTCAAGCTCCTCTTATCTTATGCCGATACATTTGTGCATCTGCAAATGCAGGCGCCAGTTGCTATCGGGCTGTTTCTTAAGAAACTCCGTTATTTTTCCTGTTATCCTTAAGTCGTTGTCAACAGGCTGCAGGATGACGGGCGTCTTTATTCCGCCGTCTATGAAATTGAGGGTTTGCATGCCGGTAATCACATACTTGAATTCCGATGCAGTTTTGAGGAATCTCCTATCGTATCCCCGGGGATGAAATTTTATCCCGCCGGTCTTCGGACTTACCGTAATCCAGTCAATGGGAAGTTTCTGCCATACCGTGCCGTTTGTTTCGGCGGAAATCCAGTATCCCTTTTTTTTCAGCGCTCCCGTAAGGGGTTGCAGACTCTGCAAGAAAGGTTCCCCTCCCGTTATGCATACCCTCCTGCAGGGATATTTGCCAACCTCCGCAAGTATTTCATCGACGGTCTTGCTCGTGCCGTTTTTCAGCGCGTACTTTGTGTCGCAGAAACTGCACCTGAGGTTGCATCCCGACAGCCGTATGAATATCATCGGCAATCCCTGCAGAAGCCCCTCTCCCTGTATGGAATAAAAGATTTCAGATATGCGCAACGGGAATTTGCCACTCATCTGAGCAAACGTTCAGGCGACAGCCTCGACAGCTTTTTTAAGCGCCTCTACCGTCCTGTCTATAACGTCCTGTTCCATGACGGTCTTTATCTCCAGGGAAACGCTCCTGTCAAGTATTTCACGACTTGCCGGGAACTTGCCGCCGGCAATCTCTATATTCGCCATAAAATGCCAGTAGTTGAGGGTAGCGGGCGTTACTCCGTTTTCCTTCAGAACCGCCTTAACTTTTTCCGCCTTTTCACTGCCTGCGAACAGAAGCGTCAGGAAGGTTGCAATCTCTCCATCTTCGTCGGAAAAACGCCTGAATTCCACTCCGCCAGCATTCTGTATAGCTTCCTTTATGGCTTTCTTGTTTGCTCTCTGTCTGGCGATGATTGCATCCAGTTTTTTCAGCTGTGCCAGCCCCAGAGCGCCCTGAAGTTCGTTCATCCTGTAGTTGAAACCTTTCCGCGCCCTTCTCTCGTCGCCCCTTCCCACGCCGGCAAGGTGAGGATGCCCGTGGTCGTGGTAGAAATCGGCCTGCTTATAAAGCGCCTCGTTATCCGTCACAACCATCCCGCCTTCCCCGGTCGTCATGATTTTCACATAGTCAAAACTGAAACACCCCGCATCGCCGAATGTTCCGACCTTCTTCCCGTTGAGAGTTGCCCCGGTGCACTGGCAGGCGTCCTCCAGAACTTTCAGCCCGTTTTCCTTCGCTATGTCATTGATGGAGGTCATATTCGCCGCGGAACCCATCATGTGGACAGGCAGGATGCACACAGTGTTTTTGGTAAGCTTCTTCTTTATGTCTTCCGGTGAGATGTTAAATGTTTCGTCAATATCGCACAGCACCGGCCTGAACCCCGCCTCTTCAATGGCTTCGATGGTGGCAACAAAAGTAAAACAGGGGGTTAGAATCTCTTTCCCCTTCGGCATGTTGAACGCCTCAAGCGCCACCCTGAGCGCGGCGCTGCCCGAGCTGACTCCCAGCGCAAAGCCGGCCTTGATGTATCCTGCGAACTCCCGCTCGAAATCCCTGACCTTGAAAACCTCGTTTCGCTCCTTGTCAAAACCATACCGGAACAGGATTCCTGTCTTCAAAACCTCCTGCACCTGTTCCAATTCCTCTTTTCCGAAAAGTTCTCTTCCCGCCATAATTCTCCTTTACCCTGAATTCTCACATGCTAAGTTTTCTCCAGAAGGGTTTATGCTGTTCGTTTAAAAGACTACTTTTCAAACTTGAGTATCGCGTATTCTTCCAGCAGATGGTAATTTGTGACGGACAACTGCGGAACCATTGATAACTCTCTCTGAGACAGGTACCTGGAAAAATTATAACGCGCCACCAGTATCCGCCAGTCAGAGCCGGGTCCGAACGCGTCTCCGTGCATTGTGAGCCCCTTTGCGGGTATCGCCATCTCAAGGGTCCAGTATTCGTCTCTGTCTCTCCAGTCGTTAAGGGTTCCCTTTATCTGTGACGCTACCAGCACCTCATCAAGGTTCATCCCCGGAGCCAAGGAGCTTTGCAACCCGACCCTTCCCCTGCCGGGAAACCAGAAAACCGTCTTTTTAGCATTGGGCGTTCCGTAAATTTCCCAGTACCATGTACTCTTTTCCGGCTTGAGAAATATCTCAGCCACATCACCGCTTGAATAATGGGGCTGCTGGTCCTTATCGCTTTCCTGCACAATATCCGAGTCAATGAACTTGATGCCTACGTAGAGATATTTGTCGTCCCAGGCCAGCCGCACCTCTCCGGGTTCTTTCAGCCCGTTAATCCCCGGACTCTGGTCTTTTCTCTTCTTCAGCGGCAGGCAGAGGTCCTTGCATAAGTTAAGATTGTAAACGGGCGCTTTCTTCCATACATCATCATCCAATTTCCCGTCTATGACTACCGGTTTTTCAGAGCGCTGCGCTACGAGGATAGAGGAAGCGGCCGGCTGGCTCCTCTTTGCCCGGACACCAGGAACTGCCGCGCTTCCCGCAAAAAAGGCCGCCGCCATGGCTGTTCTTCCGTAAAGCATATATATACCCTCCGGCTTATTCCAGTTTCCAATTATTTTAATAGTCATAATATAATTTATGTTTAACTTCTGTCAAGGTATGCTATAATAACCTGCAAAACGGCGGCAATTGATGACATCAAGAGAACGGTTGAAACGTGTATTCAAGTGTCCGGATACGGACAGGACATGAGGCTTTGGGGGACGCCCCGCTTACTTCCAGGGATGACTGGAAACAATTATACGAATAGAAAAATACGAACTTGATATGTTCAGATATTAGAATCCCTCGGAATTCTTGCAGAAACCGCCGTGGCAATGCGGCGTTATTAAAGGAAGAGCGCGTTCCCTGTCTCCCCTTGTGACGGAGGAGGCATTCAAGGGATATTTATAAGAGAAAAATGGCTACTCTGCAAATCTCGGTGCGGGTAACCGCCAATTCAAAAAAACCCAGGGTGCTCGAAGAAGGAAAAGATACTCTGAAAGTATGGGTGAACGCGCCGGCGCTGGAGGGAAAGGCAAACAAGAGGCTGATTGAAATTCTTTCAGAGCACTACGGCAGACCGAAGTCATGTTTCAGCATAGTCGGCGGGTTGAAGAACAGGAACAAGATTGTGGAGATGAAGGAAAAACAAAAGACAAAATCATAAACCCCTCATGATTAGGGCAAACCAAGGGAGAGTCCGGGGTACAATGAGCACAAAAGGTGAAATGGCTCTGGTGGAAAAGGCGAAAAATGGCGATATACAGGCATTTGAAAACCTGATTAAGACCACCAGCGGCAGGATATATAACCTGGGATACAGGCTTCTTCGCAATAAGGAAGATGCCGCGGACATAATGCAGGAAACCTACATGACCGCTTACAAGAACCTTCCCAGATTCAAGGGTAATTCCTCCTTTTCCACCTGGCTTTACCGCATAGCCACAAACTTTGCGCTGATGAAGATGCGGAAGGAAAAGGGCAGGAAGGTCTCCGTTACACGGCTGAAGGCGACGGAAGATTCAGTGAGCGAGATGGAGATTCCGGACTGGTCGGACACGCCGGTGAACCATCTGAAAAACCAGGAACTGAAGGCATGTCTGGACAAGGAAATAAATGCCCTGCCTTCGAGATACAGGTCGGTTTTTGTCCTGCACGATATCGAGGGGCTGTCCATCGCGGAGGTAGCCGAAATACTGTCGCTTTCAGAAGCGGCGGTGAAGACCCGTTCGCACAGAAGCAGGCTGTACCTGCGGGAAAAACTGTCTGAGCATTTCAGGACAGACAGGAAAAACGGGCAGATGCCCGCATAACTTACAGGAAGACTATGGACTGTGAAGAACTTATCAATTTGATTTCCGGGTACATGGACGACGATATTGATGCGTTGATGAAGGAAATGCTTGAAGAGCATCTCCGCATATGCGAGAAGTGCTCGGCGCTGCTTCATACAATGGAAAAGACGATATGTTTTTCACGTGAGACCAACAGGCGCAGGAAGGTACCGGAAAAAGTGATGAAACAGGTCTATTACGAAATAAGGATACACTACAAAAAATGACAAGTCCCCTCAACCTGTACCTTCTCCCTCCGGGAGAGAAGGGATGAGGGGGAAGCGGAGGAAGGCAAGGTGAAAGAAGGGATTATCATTATCGGGGCGGGACCTGCAGGCATGACCGCAGGAATGTATTCTCTGCGGGCAGGAATGAAAACGACAATTATTGAGAAGTTTTACCCGGGAGGCAGTATCCTCCTGACGGAAAGGATAGATAATTATCCGGGATTTCCCGAGGGCGTTTCCGGAACCGAGCTGGCGGAGAAGATGAAGAACCAGTATATACGGTTCGGCGGCGAGCTTGTGGAAGGAGAGGCGGAAGACGTTTCTTTCGGAGAGTACGGTATCCGCATCCGGCTGAACTACGGGAAAGAGCTTGCGACGAAAGCTCTGATAATAGCCAGCGGTTCCTCAAGGAGAAAACTCGGGGTTCCGGGTGAACAGGAGTATACGGGCAAAGGCGTTTCCTTCTGCGCTGTGTGCGACGGCGCCTTTTTCAAGGGCAAGAAGATAGCGGTGGTCGGCGGCGGCGATGCGGCGCTGGAAGAAGCGATATACCTGACCAGATACGCAGAAACCTGTTATCTCATACACCGGCGGGACGAATTCAGGGCATCGGCTTACCTGCAGGAGGAGTTAAAAAAACACCCCGCGGTCAAACCGGTAC
>JAKJFI010000059.1 GCA_022704985.1 Candidatus Omnitrophota bacterium
AGCGCCAACGTTCTGGACCTCACGGCAGACAGTTACGCACCTGCGGCACTTTATACACTTGCCCGTATCGCGGACAAGTGCCGGAGTGCTGTCGTCAATGTGGGAATTGGGCTTATCCCCTTTGTAGTGGATATCTTCAATACCCAGACGAGAAGCAATATCCTTCAGTTCGCAGTCGCTGCTCCTTCCGCAATACTGACAGTTGCCCTCGTGTTCACTCAATATGAGTTCAACCACCGTGCGCCTCGCTTCGCGGACCCTTTTACTGTTTGTATGCACCTTCATGCCTTCCGTAGCCGGAGTTGAACATGAAGCCATCAATGTTTTTGCGCCCTCCACTTCCACCAGACAAACCCGGCATGCGCCGATAGGCGGTTTACCTTCCATATAGCAAAGCGTCGGAATTTCAACACCCAGTTTTTTTGCGGCTTCCAATATGGTGGAACCTTCGGTAACTTCAACTTCCCGATTATTGATATAAAGTTTTGGCATTATTTTTTTCCTCCATTCCGCAAAAGGTCTTTCCGTAATCGCAACGCAGACAGCGCCTGGTCTGCCGGACTTCCGGAATCTGCAAGACTGCCTCCTGGTTCACCATATACCGTTTTATATCAACGTATGGATAAGAGGCGAACGCTTGCTTCCTTCGCATGAATGAAAACCTATGCGGGCGCAAGCGGAGGCTAAAGGATTCCTTTAGCGATGAAGTTTTATGGTTTCATAGCGCTTTTTCCCCAGCAGTGATGACACATCCGCGTCAACAGCACCTGCGTTCTTTCCTGATGCGCGAACCAGCGCAGGACAAACCCCCACTGCGCAATGGTGTTCACGGATATGCTGGTCATACTCATGGCGGAAATGCCTTATTGTTGAAAGAACAGGATTGGGAGCCGTCTGTCCGAGGCCGCAAAGAGAGGTCTCTTTTATCTGCTTACCCAATTCCACAAGTTTTTCGACATCGCCTTCTTTTCCTTCGCCGGAACATATTCTTTCCAGAATTTCAAGCATTCGTTTTGTTCCAACGCGGCATGGCACGCATTTGCCGCAGGATTCATCCTGAACAAATTCAAGGAAAAATTTTGCCACGTCAACCATGCAGGAAGTTTCATCCATGACTATAAGCCCTCCGGAACCCATAATTGCGCCGAGTTCTTCAAGCGGCTTATAATCAAGCGGCACATCGAGATATTCTTTTGGTATGCAACCTCCTGAAGGCCCTCCTATCTGAGCGGCTTTGAACTGCTTTCTGCCCTTAATCCCTCCGCCTATGTCAAAAATAACATCTCTGAGAGGAGTCCCTATAGGCACCTCAACAAGACCGGCAATCTTTATCGCCCCTGCAAGAGCAAAAACCTTGGTTCCCCTGCTTGTTTCAGTACCCATCTTTATATACCATTCAGCTCCATTAAGAAGGATAGGGGGTATATTGGCGTACGTTTCTACGTTATTAAGTAAGCTTGGACTGTTCCATAACCCTTTTTGCGCCGGAAAAGGCGGTCGGGGGCGGGGTTCTCCGCGTTTTCCCTCGATGGAATGTATCAGCGCAGTTTCTTCTCCGCACACAAACGCGCCTGAACCCATGCGTATTTCCATGTCAAAGTCAAAGCCACTATTCAGAATATTCTTCCCGAGAAAACCAGCCTGTCTGGCATGCTCGATAGCTTTTGTAAGTCTGGTTACCGTCAGCGGGTATTCCGCGCGCACATATACAAACCCCCGGGAAGCTCCTATGGCGTAACCGGCAATAGCCATGCCTTCAATTACACTGTGAGGGTCGCCTTCAAGTATGCTTCTGTCCATAAATGCTCCGGGGTCCCCCTCATCGGCATTGCATATGGTGTATTTTACGTTCCCCTGCGCTTTGCGGGCAAAGGTCCATTTTACTCCCGTGGGAAACCCAGCGCCTCCGCGCCCGCGCAGACCGGCTTTTTTAACCTGTGCTATGACCTCTTCTGGCTTCATAGCCAATACTTTCTCAAGAGCTTTGTAACCGTTCCGTTTTACATAATCTTCAATGCGCAGAGGATCTATGCAGCCGCAGTTTTTCAGAACAACCTTTGTCTGCCTCTTGAAAAATATATTTTCGTCCTGTTTAAATACAGGCTTTCCGCTTTTGACATCCTTAGGTAAAAGCCTTTCAACAGGCAAGCCTTTCTTAAGATGTTCCAGAACAATATCGTCAACATCTCTGATTTTGAGCCTTTGGTAAAAGGTCTGTTCGGGATGAATGACTATTACCGGACCTTGTGCGCACGGACCGAGACAACCTGTTTCAATAACTTCCACATCAAGATTTTCTTCTTTTATTTTCCGCTCCAGCGCTTTCTTCAGAAGAAGCGACCCTGAAGCAATGCAGCCTGCGCCGGCACAAAGTAAAACTTTTCTTTTTTTCATTATAGCGCCTCTTTCACATCTTTACCTTCCGGAAAATATTGACTGAGTATAGCCTTTATATTGGCGGGTTTGACTTTCTGATGTACGTCGTCATCTATCATGATGGCAGGCGCCAGCCCGCAGGCGCCGAAGCACCGGCTGACCTCAAGAGAAAAGAGGTGGTCTTCCGTAGTCTCTCCAACATTAATCTTCAAAGCATTCTTGAGTGCTTCCAACACATCCTTTGCGCCTCTCACATAACATGCAGTGCCCAGACAAACGCGGATGACATGCTTACTGCGCGGGACAGTGGAGAAAAAAGAATAAAAGCTTACTACTCCTGCAACCTCGCTGTAAGGCACTTTAAGCCTGGCGCTTATATGCTTCAGGACTGTTTCGGGAAGATACCCGAAAAGATTTTGTGCGGACTGAAGGACCGGAATTAGGGCTCCGTCCGTTCCGGAGAGACTATCAATCACAGCATCAAGACTCGCAAGTAAATCACCTTCCGAAGCCTGACAACAATTCATTGCATACCTCTCTGTTGTTTGTTTTCCTACACAAGGGAAAAGTATTATATATCATCAAACCTAATGATGCAAATTCTATTTTTGTTGTGTCCGTTTAATATTTATGATATCACATTTAAACGGAAGAGGTAATGGAAGAGAAGGCAGTACTGACCTTCCCCCCTGAAAAACTGCGCCAAGTAAAATTGCATTATATCATAAAGGTGTTTTTTTGTCCAATTTTAATTCCTTGCTTCATTGTTATCAAGCCGCAATTCATAGTCTTGACAAAGTTTACAGGTCAAATTAGACTTATTAAATTAAACGGGAGAGATATGGAAGAGCATACTTTTTTATGGATGGCAGGATTTGCCATAGCCGCGGCGCTGGTTAACGGTCTTGGGATATTGGCGATTTACAGGTATAGGGAATGGGCTGAAAAAGCAAAGGATTATTTCATGTGTTTTGCCGCGGGGATACTTATTTCAACACCCCTGATGTTCGCTCTGCCCAATGCCGTCAGGGCAAACAACTGGGCGGGACCTGCCGCCCTTGTAGGTTTTCTCTTTATGTATTTCTCAAACGAACTGATAAAGCGGCGCACGCATAAAAAGGAACTTGCCTTCGGGGTGACTGCGGCGGAGGGTATAGGCATCCATTCATTTATAGACGGGATTATTTACGCGGTAACATTCAATGTTTCAATCGTTACGGGCATACTCTCGGCCACGGGACTGGTCGTGCACGAGTTCGCCGAAGGCATCATTACATATATATGCCTGATGAAAGGGGGAGTCAGCAAGAAGGTTGCGGTGTTATACGCTTTCCTGATAGCGGGTCTTACCACTCCTATAGGAGCGTTTGTGGTTTATCCATTTATCAGCAGGGTGGGTAAGTCTGCGCTGGGATTGATGCTGGGGTTTGTGTCGGGGGTTCTCTTATACTTGTCGGCGGCTCATCTTCTGCCGGAGACAAGAGAGCATGAGAAGGGGCATTCCATAGTCGCTTTTCTTGCAGGTGTTGCCATTGCTGTCTTTATCGTTATCAGCGGCGGATGATAACACCGCCGCGTTCAATCTCTTTCTTGCCTGATAGTTTTGCTGTTCCGCATTCAGCCAGTCTCGTTGGCCGGTTTCAATTTTGCCAGCACATCCTGCAGATGTTCAAGGTCTTCATCGTTCGAGAGGACAAGCAGGAGATCGCCGCTTTTAATAACAAAAGATGGTGAAGGAATCATGAATTTGTTGGCCCTGGAAATGAGAACGATGAGGCATTTATGACAGGAGTTGAGGTCGCTGATTCTTTTACCGGCAAACTCTGAATTGGGCGGGACAATGACTTCCGTCAAGTCCGCATCAATGCCTTCCATTTTCCGGAATTCTATGGGATAGGATTTTTTTTCAACCAGCGGAGCGTCCAGTTTCAGTATCTTTGAGACGAAAGGAATTGACGTGCCCTGGATAAAGACCGAAGCGATGACAACGAAGAAGACGATATTGAAATAAATATCCGCCTGCGGGAGTCCTGCCGTAAAGGGAAACGTCGCGAGTGTGATGGGAACGGAGCCTCTCAAGCCTACCCATGAAATCAATGTTTTTTCACGCAGGTTCATGTTGAACGGCAACAGGCACAGGAAAACGCTTACCGGACGAGCGACAACCATAAGCAGGAAGGTCAGAAGCAGTCCTGCTCCGGCAAGAGGAATAAGGCGGGAGGGATAAACGAGCAGTCCCAGGGTCACGAACATCGCAATCTGGCAGATCCATGCCAGTCCGTCATGGAACTTTGTGATGTATTTTTTGTTCGGGAATTCCGCATGGCCGAGTCTCAGACCGGCGAGATATACAGCAAGGATGCCGTTTCCTTTTGCAAGAACAGCTATGCAGTAGGTGAAAAGAACCAGTGAAATCGTTACCACGGGATAGAGGCCTTCGTAATCCAGTTTCAGATGTCTGACAATGAATACGATGGCTTGCGCCATAAGGTATCCTGTTATAGCTCCCACGCACATATCCAGCACAAAGCGGGGAAAGAGCGAAATAAGGCCAGTGTTTTTCACTGTGATAAGGCTTATGAACCCTGTGGTGAGAAAGATGGCCATCGGGTCGTTGCTTCCCGATTCAAATTCAAGTAAGGGCTTGAGTGGTTTCTTGAGGCTTATCCGTCTTGACCGGAGCACGGAGAATACAACTGCGGCGTCGGTTGAGGAAACGATGGAACCGAGGAGCATCCCTTCCCAGATTGAGAAATCCAGTATGTAGATTGCGAAAAAACCAGTAATGATTGCCGTTAACAGCACCCCGAGAGTTGATAGCATGATTCCTTGCCGGAAGATAGACTTTGTTTCCTTCCATTCGGTATCAATGCCCCCTGAAAAGATGATGAAAATAAGCGCCACCAGGCCTATGGATTTTGCAAGCTGGGCGTTGTCAAACGGAATGCCTCCTATGCCTTCCGAGCCGGAGAGCATTCCGATGCCCAGGAACAGCAGAAGAACAGGAACGGCAAACCTATCGGAAATCTTGCTGGAAATAACACTTACAAACAGCAGTACCGCAACCCAGAGAAGAATTGATTCTATAGTCATATTTGTTATCTTAAATGTGTCAAAAACGGCCAGTTTTATCGTATTATAACATAAAACCTCCTATTTAATAGTGAGGAGAGTCGGTAAAGCGCGTATCAGGCGGTTGAATCTGCTGTTCGCTATATTTTCAGCTGTGCTTCTCCTTCCCACAGGCCGTGTATGTTGCAATAGGAGGAAGCGTATATCGTTCCGTTTTTTCCTGTTTTGAAGGTCAGTACGACCTCCGGGCTGGAGTAGACCGCGCTTGTATCCGCGCCTTCGGTTGAAGCGCCGTGAGAAGTGAATTCCGCCCTGCCTATCTGATAGGGAAATTTTCCTCCTTCCGGCAGGAAATAGACCTCTATCCACGCAATATGATGGGCTGTGGTGTTGGGATGCGCTATTTCCTTTCCCACGCTTATCCTGATTTTCACCTGTCCATTGCCAGCTTCAAGAATCTCGATAACCGGAGCATGTTTTTCTTTTGCCCAGTCGCCGCTCTGAAATAATTCTTTCATGTGAACCTCCTTTTTCCTAATATTATATGGATATTATCCTATGTGCGCAACGGCAGACAGGTTGAATTTATCGGTTTCCGGCCGCAGGGGCTTTCACGCGAGGG
>JAKJFI010000060.1 GCA_022704985.1 Candidatus Omnitrophota bacterium
CAAAGGCACAAAAGGTATGAGGAAGTAAAAGATGCCTACGCATGCCGGAGTGTAAAGGAATATCATGCGCCTCCCTTTTATGGAATAACGCGCAAGCATGAAGGTGGTAACGGTTGACATGAAGCTACCGGTGAATCCCGCAAGTCCTATTAAAAGAGGCCCGCAGTGCTTTACCTGTGCAAGAAACAGCACCATTGCAATACCGACAAGGTTTGACATACAGGTCATGAGAAAAGATGTAAGATATATTGAAGGAAACATTTATTCTCCATAAGTCAATTTAAACAAGAGAATGATATCCGCAAACAGCGTCCTTGTCAAAAAACGCCGTTTTTTTTAAGGTGATTTTTTTTTAAGCGACCGAGATGGAAAAACTATCGTCTGAAGGCTATGCAGGAAGGCTTAACAGATGCCGCGCGCTCCGGTCCGATTTCATCCATACCGGCATCTGCCGCATTTTCAGCCAAGACCTTTCTGGTCAAGAAGTTTGCGTTTTTATTGAAAGAAGCAGTTCTATGTTCGACTTTGAATTTTTCATCCTTGCTATAAGGAGTTCCATCGCTTCCACGGGATTTAGGGGCGCAAGCACCTTTCTGAAAAGCCACATGAGTTGAAGTTCTTCGGAGTTTACCAGAAGTTCTTCGCGCCGCGTGCCCGACCTGTTGATATCGATGGCAGGGAAGGTTCTCCTGTCGGAAAGTTTCCTTTCAAGGTTTATCTCCATGTTTCCCGTGCCTTTAAATTCTTCAAATATGACATCATCCATTTTGCTTCCGGTGTCGATCAGGGCGGTACCGATTATGGTAAGGCTGCCGCCTTCTTCTATGTTACGCGCCGCTCCGAAAAATCTCTTGGGCTTATCTAGAGCGTTGGATTCAAGTCCGCCGGTCATAATTTTTCCCGTATGCGGAACAAGTACGTTATAAGCGCGGGCAAGACGCGTAATGCTGTCCAGCAGTATCACCACGTCCATTCGGTGTTCCACGAGTCGCTTTGCTTTTTCCATTACTATTTCTGCTACCTGAGTATGGCGTTCAGGGGACTCGTCAAAAGTTGCGCTTATAACCTCGCCGCGGACAAGCCTTTTCATTTCAGTTACTTCCTCCGGTCGTTCAGCGATAAGAAGAACTATGAGGTGAACTTCCGGATTTTTTTCAGCGATAGCGTTGGCAAGTTTCTGGAGGATTACCGTTTTGCCAGTCCTGGGAGGAGACACTATAAGTCCTCTCTGCCCTTTGCCTATGGGGGTGACGAGATCTATGACCCTGGTTGTTATCTCCTCGGAAGACGTTTCAAGCAGGAATCTCTGGTTCGGATGGATAGGTGTCAGTTCCTCAAAAGGTATCCGCGCCTGTATCTTTTCAGGGGTCTCGGAGTTAACACGTTCCACCTTGAGCAGAGCGAAATACTTCTCGTTGTCTTTCGGCGGTCTTATCTGCCCGGAAACTGTATCTCCGGTTTTCAAAGCAAATTTCTTTATCTGAGAAGGAGATATGTATATATCATCGGGACCCGGCAGGTAATTATAATTGGGAGAGCGCAGGAATCCGAACCCGTCCGGAAGTATCTCAAGCACTCCCTCGCCGAACAACAGCCCCTCCCTCTTGGTCTGGGATTCCATAATCTTAAAGATAAGTTCTTCCTTTCTGAGGTTGCTGACTCCGTCAACCTTCAAATTCTTGGCAATAACCTGAAGCTTGGGTATTGTCAGTTTCCTGAGAGCCGCTATATCCATTTCCTTGATAGCATTATTCGTCATATTATTTTCCATGTTTTTCCTCACGTTTTGGTCAGCAGTTTAATTAGTTTCTTAACCTGTTTTTCGGTGTCTTGAAGGGAGCCGGAATTGTCAATGCAGTAATCGGCCTTTTTTTCTTTTATCTCGAGGGGTATCTGGTTCCGCCACCTGTTTTCTATCTCTTCTTCCTGGTATTTCCGACTAAGCCTTTTTTTGATTTTCTCGCGGGAAGCCGCAACAACAATCACATTGTGGAAAAGATTTTCCGATTTTGTTTCGAACAGCAATGGAATTTCAACGACTATTATACCACTTTTTCCATTGTAGTCAAATATGATTTTGTCAATCTCCCTGAACACCTCCGGATGTAGCAGATTCTCGAGTTCAAGCTTCTTTTGCCGGTCGCTGAAAACGATTTCAGCGAGTTTCTTCCTGTCAATCCGTCCCGCTCGGATTACCCGTTTGCCAAAGCGCTTCTCAATCCCTGCGGCGATATCCTTCCTGCCGAGCAGGCGATGCACTATCGCATCGCAGGAGATTACGGGTATCCCTTCCCTTGCAAATATTGATGTTACGGTGGATTTTCCTGAACCGAGGATGCCCGTCACCGCCACCCTCAGCAATTTTCTGTCTTTCTTCAGGTGCCCATATCCCATGAATTTATATATTTTGCCTGTCTGTCGGTGAGTCTGTCAATTCTGATTTGCATGCCCTTGAGTTTGAGTTCTGCAACGTTCTTGTCTATTTTTTCTGGCACCTGATATACCGCCGGTTTCAAAGAAGGGTTTTCCATCAGGTATTTTACCGACAGGAACTGATTTGCAAAACTCATGTCCATTACCGCCGAGGGATGACCTTCGGCACATGCGAGATTCACGAGTCGTCCTTCACCCAGCACGCAGACTCTTTTTCCGTTTGCAAAAATATATTCGTCAAGTCCGTCGCGCACATTCCGCCTCTTTGCGTTTTTTCCGAGTTCTACAAGGTCTATTTCTACGTTAAAATGGCCTGCATTTCCAAGAATTGCGCCGTCCTTCATTTTTCTTATGTCGTCAACTGTTATCACGGAAATGTTGCCTGTAGCCGTAATAAATACATCTCCTCGCACTGCGGCGTCTGTAAAGGGCATTACTGAGTAGCCGTCCATGGCGGCTTCGAGCGCCTTGAGAGGGTCCACTTCAGTAATAATTACGTTGGCGCCCATGCCTTTGAATCTCGCCGCTATCCCCCTTCCGCACCATCCGTATCCGCATACCACGGCGTTCTTGCCTGCAAGCAGAATATTGGTTGCCCTCAGTATTCCGTCTATTGTAGATTGTCCGGTTCCGTATCTGTTATCAAAAAAATGCTTTGTTGAGGCATCATTTACCGCAATGACGGGGAACTTCAGAAGTCCGCTTTTGGCAAGGCTTTTCAGACGAACTACCCCTGTTGTTGTTTCCTCGGTCGCCCCTATGAGGTTTTCTGCCAGAGAAGGATTCCTGTGAAGCGAAGATATGAGGTCGCACCCGTCATCAACCACCAGATGCGGTTTTTTCTCCATGACGTTCTTTATGTTCTCGTAATAGGATTTCCTGTTGTCTCCGCGCTTTCCGAAAACACTAATCTTTTCTTTCTTTACCAGATACGCCGCCACGTCATCCTGGGTGCTTAACGGATTGGATGCGCATAGAAAGACCTGAGCGCCTGCGTCTCGCATGTTAACCATGAGATTTGCCGTTTCCGTTGTGATGTGCAGACAACATCCTATCCGCATATTCTTGAAAAGCTTTTTATTTCCGTAACGTCCGCGCAGAAGTTCAAGCACCTGCATGTGCCTGAATGCCCATTCAACGCGTTTTTTTCCCTTGTCTGCAAGCCCTATGTCTTTTATGGAATAATCCATTGTGAAAACCTCCCTTAGGTCTTAATGTTTCTGCGACAGGTCGTACGCTGAACTATCACGCTTTCCTGAAGATGCAAACGGAATCCTTCTTCTCCCAGTTGAAAGCGTCTTCTTCCCTTCCGAAATGTCCGTAGCATGCGGTTTTTCTGTATATAGGCCTTAAGAGAGCGAGTTTCTCTATAATCCCTTTGGGAGAAAGGTCAAAATTCTTTCTTATCAGGCGTACTATCTCATCGTCCGGCAAAAGCCCTGTCTTTCTCGTGTTTATCATTATTGAAACCGGTTGTTTTACCCCTATCACATACGCTATCTGTATCTCGCATTTTTTCGCGAGACCGGAAGCAACTATGTTCTTTGCGAGGTACCTGGCCATATAAGATGCCGACCTGTCAACCTTCGTCGGATCTTTTCCCGAGAAAGATCCTCCGCCGTGACTTCCCACCCCTCCATAGGTATCCACTATTATCTTTCTGCCTGTTACTCCGGTGTCCGCCTTAGGGCCTCCTACGATGAATCTTCCTGTAGGATTTACGTATATGCTCATCTTTTTACTTCTTATCGATGAAGGGATTACCCTGTTGATTACAAGCTCTGTCAGGTCTTCTTTTATTTTTTTCTGTGATACCCCGGAGTCGTGCTGAGTGGAAAGAACCACGCTTTCGACCGTCGTCGGTACGCCGTTTTCGTAACGCACGGTAACCTGAGATTTTCCGTCGGGTCTAAGGTATTTCAACTCCTTCTTCCTGCGAATATCGGCAAGTTTCTTAACAAGCTTATGCGCAAGGGTTATCGGAAGCGGCATGAATTCCGGCGTTTCAGATGTGGCGTACCCGAACATCATACCCTGGTCCCCCGCTCCTCCTTTGTCAACGCCCAGCGCAATGTCAGGAGACTGGTTCTGTATCGATGTGATGATGGCGCTGGAATTAAAATCGAATCCGTATGACGGTTCCGTGTAACCAATTTCGGAAAGCAATTTTCTTGCGATACTCGATATGTCAACGTATCCCTTTGTTGTTATCTCTCCTGCCACAAATATGAGACCCCGGGTCGTCAGAGTCTCGCACGCAACCCGTCCGTTCTTATCCTGTCTTAAGACTTCGTCCAATATTGAATCAGATATCTGGTCGCATATCTTGTCCGGATGACCTTCCGTTACAGATTCCGAAGTAAACATATAAGAGTTTCCCATTATTTGCCTCCCATTCGTTTCTTGAGCAGGTCTATTTCGTTTATCTCTGTAGGATTAGAATCGTTCAAAAGGGCGAGATAGTAGCTTACCCAGTCGCCGAGTATTATCATGTAAAAAATTTGTTCCAGCAGGTTGTCTCCCTCTGCCCGTATCTCAAGGATATCCTGCCTGACCTTCATAATTATCTCCCTGACCGCGTCGAATCTTATCTGTGTCCTCGGATGTTCGCTGCCGGTGGTTACCAGAACAGGCACGCATTTCCTTATGAACCATTCAGGGTATCGCCATGACATTATCTCGTTATGGTTCATCTCTGGGAGGACATTTATGAAAGCGAATGACTTGCTGTTTTCAGCTATCTGCGTTTTCCACCTGGTTGTTGCGGCCAGGAGACGCGTGTCGGAATATATCAAAGCCACCTTGTCGTGAAATTTTTCCGCTATCTTCAATGCCGGGTTCCCGCTCTTGCCCGGAAACTGGCTTTCAGCCCATTTTTCAACCTTGGAGAAAAACGAATCACTGATTTCAGGCACAACCCCGAGTGCGCTCATTATCCTGTAACATGGAAAGAAAAGGTATCCCATAGCACACCTGGGAGGGTATCCTGAAGGTATTTTGACGAAAGGAGCATTGGCGGCACGTGCGACTTCCTCTATCCTGCCGTTGCTTGATATACTGACAAGTCCGCAACCTCTCTCACGGGCGGATTGCATCGAGCTTAAAGTCTCCTCGGTATTGCCGGAATAACTCACTACCGTTACCAACGTATCTTTATCGGCGTGCGACGGAAGACCGTAATCCCTGTGAACCGAACAGGGTATTTTAGAGTGTCCGTTTGAGATAGCGCTTATTATATCAGCGCCTATTGCAGAGCCGCCCATTCCGCAGAAGACTATCTTTTTAAACTTTCCCTCAGGAATGGCGGGGCAGGGGAGTGCATATCCTTCCCGGCACTGCGCCGGAAAACCTTTAAGTTTGCCGAGCATGTCCTGTTTATCAAACTCGCTGATTTTTTCCTGTAAGACTTTAGTTCTCATTATGACTCTCCCGTTTTAGTTCATCCAGAAGATACGCGAATGCTTTTTCATGGGTATCGAAAAGAAGCGCCCTTTCTGCGATTTCACGCAGTTTGCAATATGTCATGCTCCTGATTTTTTCCTTTACCGC
>JAKJFI010000061.1 GCA_022704985.1 Candidatus Omnitrophota bacterium
CTTACAGCCACTATCCTGAAAAATGGTCTGTTTCTTTTCCCTTTTCTCACAAGTCTTATTGTTGCCGCCATGTTCTTTCTCCCTTATACCTCTTTTTTGTCATTGCGAGCGTTTTCTGCGCGGCAATCTCAAGGACTGCGGAGCTTGTTCCGAGCTTGCTATGGAGATTGCTTCGTCTAAGAAACATTCCTCGCAATAACAGGCGCGGAAACCTCACTCCTCGCAATGATAAGTGACGGAGGTTTTGCCCTTACGCCACTGCCTCTATTTTGCCGGTCTCAAGAGACCTGTGGACAGCCACCGCAATCTTCGTTACCTCAATGCCGTCCTCTCCGAGTCCGGTTATACCGCCTTGTAGTTTTTCCAGACTGCCGTTTCCTGCAAGGTACTCAAGATTATACACGAAATCTGCAATGCTTTCAATTCCGTATCCGGAATAGCTGGTCTTTCCCGTCCTTTCATCCTTGTTCTCATTTATGAATACCGGATTATAGGTCATGACGCCTGCCTTCTCGTAGGAAACCCGCGTGCCCCTGTCCTGGCTGTCGCACTCCACTATCCCCTTGGTTCCGACAAGGCGGAATCCCTGGTTGACAATCGCCTCAAAGTCTTCGGGCAGTATCCACGAAACGTCAAAGTGCACCACCGCACCGCTTTCAAACTCCACCACTGACGATACGAAATCATAGGTGTCCACTCCCAGCGATTTCAGTTTCAGCTTGCGTCCCTTCGCATATACCTGCTTCCCGTTACTGCCGACGAGCCACCGCACGAGGTCAAACATGTGCACGCCGAGAAACCATACCGGCGAACTCTTTGACGCCCATCCCGGGAACCAGTCCCGCGGCACGACAATCTTGTCTTCCATGTGCGCGTACCCGTACTCAATCTCGCCTGCCTTGCCGTCCCGCATATCCCTCCTGATTGCGATGTGAAACGGGTCAAAGCGCTTATGGAAGTCAACCTGAAGGAGCACGCCGTTCTTCCTGCACGCATCCAGCATCTCCTGACAGCCCTTGACCGTAACGTCCATCGGTTTTTCCACGAATATATGCTTTCCGGCGTTTGCCGCGTATATCACGGGTTCCCTGTGGAACGGGTCCGGCGTTGCCACCGCAATCCCGTCCAGGTCTTTTTCCCTGTCTATCATCTCCTTGTAGTCAACATAGCCCTTAACCCCATACTTTTCAGACTGGCTGTCAAGAAGCTCCCTGTTGATGTCGCATATCGCCGCAAGTTTGCACCTGCCGTCGGCTTCCATCTGCTTGAAAGTGTTCAGGATATTGGTCCCGAACTTGCCCGTTCCAATTACTCCAAGCTTAACCATTTTTTTCCTCCTGGGATATCTTTTCCAAACCCTAAATCCGAAATCCTAAACAAATTTCAATTCCCCAAATTCCCAAACTCAACCGCTTTTGTTCTCGTTTAAGATTTCTTTAGCGCTTTGCGCTTAGAGTTTGCTTTGCTTCTCCGCGCCGCACCAGTTGATTATAGTTCTTACAAGAATCTCCGCCGCCTTCTTTATCTGCTCTGTTTCTATCTTCTCGCTGTCAGAATGCGCATTCTCAAGATTGCCGGGGCCGAATACCACAACCGGCATCTTTCCAACCTTGTTTAAGAGCCGCGCATCGCAACTTGCGATAAAACCCTCAATTTCCGGCGATATCCCGGAATCCGCCTCCGCCTTCTTCATCGCATCTACCAGCGGGTGCTCCGCGGAAATAGCGTAGGCGTCGTTGTGGAGTTTCGGGAAGGAAAGCTTATAGTGGCTGGAAATCCACTCATCCCCGCAGTCTTCTATTACACTCTTCAGCTCATCCTTAACCATGGCAATATCCTTGTTCGGCAGAAACCCCACACCGCCTTCAAGCGTTACCTCCCCGCATACCATCGAAGGCCAGCTTCCTCCTTTTATCGTGCCGAAATTTACCTGCACCGGCTGTTTGAATTTCTCAAAGAGCGGAACGCCCTTACTCTCTTCTATGAGTCTTTTTTCATATTCTTTCATTCGGCGCACGAGAAAACACATTTTTTCAATCGCGCTGACACCCTCGGTTATCCTTCCCATATGCACCGATTTTCCCTCGACGTCCAGCTTGAACCAGACCGCGCCGCGGTTAGCGGGAAATATCTTCAGCTGGCTCGCTTCAAGGACTATCGCGCCGTCCGCCTTATATCCCTGCCTTATCAGACCGAGAGAGCCGTTGCCCCCCACCTCCTCCTCTATCACCACTTCCGCTATCAGTCTGCCTTTAAGCTTCACGCCGAGCTCTTTCAATGCCAGAAGCGCAAGATAGATAACCGCAACCTGCCCTTTTGCGTCGCACGCGCCCCTGCCGTATATCACGCCGTCCTTTTCGACGGGGACAAAAGCATCGGCCCACTGTTCTGCAGGAACCACGTCTGAATGGGAGTTTACGATGAGCGACCTGCCGCCCCCGGACGAGGGGTAATGCAGTACGAGGTTTTGCCTCTTTGAATAGTCAAGCTCCTTTTCCCCGAACGTGTATTCCGGATCCTCTTTTATGTCTGCCGGAAGCGGAACCAGTTGAACGTCTCCGAGTGATTTGAATTTATCGCGGATAAAAAGCTGAACGGCTTCTTCGCCTTCTCCGGAAACGCTGGGAAATTTTATCGTCTCTTTCAGGAATTCCAGCGACTCCCCGAAATTCTTCTCCACAGCTTCTTTTATCTTCATTGCAACCCCTTACCCCCACTTCGGCTCCTCTCCCTCATCCTGCCCTTTTCCCCGGGGGGAGAAGGAAAAGCAGATAAACGCGGAGGGGGGCCAGTGAGGGAAATTTCACTTGCAGATTTCCTCTATTGCTTCGGAAAAGACCGCGCATCCTTCTCTCACCGCCTCTTCGTTGATGCACAGCGGAGGATTGAGCTTCACCGTCCCGCCTCCCAGCCCTACCGGGGCGAAAAGAAGGAGCCCTTTCTCCACGCATCTTCCGACAACCTGATACGCGGTCTCATGGTCGGGCGTCTCGGTCCCTTTTTTCCCGAACTGGACACCCCAGACCAGCCCTGCCCCGCAGAGGTACTGTATGCAATCAAATTTTTTCTCTATCTTCTTCAGCTCTTCCTCGAATATCTTTCCCATCGCCGCGGCATTTTCAACCAGCCCGTTTTTCTCTATCGCCGATATGCTTCCAAGCGCCGCCGCGCAGGAAAGCGGATTGCCGGTATGCGTGCTTGTCATGGCTCCGGGCTCATAAAGGTCCATGAACTCCTTCCTTCCCACGACAGCGGAGAGCGGCAGGGAGCTTGAAACGCCCTTGCCCAGACAGAATATGTCCGGCAGTACCCCATAATGCATGAAACCAAACATCTTGCCTGTCCTGCCCATACCCGCCTGTACCTCGTCAAAGATAAGCGCAACATCGTTTTTGTCGCACCATGTTCTCAGGCTCTGCGCAAATTCAACGGGCATCAGCGCCGCGCTGACACCCTGATAGGTCTCCGATATTACGCCGCATACATCCCGAGGATTTATCTCCAGCTCCTTCAACCGCCTCTCAAAACCGGCAAAGGACCTGTCCTTGCATCTCGGCTCGCCCGGAAAAGGAACATGGACAATATCCGGATCGGGATTTGCAATCCATGCCTTCTGCGCCGGCATCCCGCCGAGCATTTGCGCGCCCAGCGTCCTGCCGTGAAAGGCGCCCTCGAAAGCAATCATGACCTTCTTGTTTTTCTTCTTCCCGTATGTCCTTGCGAGCTTCATTGCGCACTCAACCGCCTCAGCTCCGGTAGTAAGAAGAAAGACCTTCTTCAGCGGGTCAGGCGCAACAGAGGCAAGTTTTTCAACCAGTTGCGCTCGGATTCCGGAAGGAAAGCAGTAGTTATGCAGGAGCGGCTTGTCCAGTTGTTTTCTTATCTCTCCCACGACTTCTGGCGCCGCGTGTCCCGCGTTTATCACCAGCACGCCGGAACTGAAATCAAGCCACTTGTTGCCGTAGGCGTCGTAAACGTTGATACCCTCCGCCCTGTCCCATACCACGGTCGGCTGGCCGCTCATGGATATCGGCTCATATTGCCTTAATTTCTCAAGAACCGGCATTGATTCCGGAACTGGTATTTTTGTTGTAATCGTCCTGTACTTCGTCTTCACAGCAGGCACATCTCTCGGCACTAACGGATAGCTCTTTCCCATTTCTGTCCCTCCTTAAAAGTTCTAAATTCCAATCTCCCGATTTTTCAAACTCAACGGTTGCCTCTTCGCCTATACTCTCCCCCGGGAAGAGGGGCTTTCTCGTTTATGATTTGGAATTTGTCGGTTCATTGATTTGTTTAGAGTTTCTTGATTCGGTTTTGTGTTGCTTTTTCCACGGTTTCCACTATGGTTTCAGTGTTTGCCAGCCTGCCGGCGCCTTCCCTGCCGCACGCCAGGGCGCCCCTTTCAGGATTAACAAGGCTATACCCGTTTTTCTTAAGCTTTTCCACGTTTTCCCGCACGATTGCGTTCCACCACATATTCTCGTTCATGGCGGGAGCGATAACCACGGGTCCCTTGAACGCGCAGACCGCGCAGGTCAGCAGGTCGTCGCAGACACCCCCGGCGATTTTGCCGATAATATTCGCGGTTGCGGGCGCTATCAGAATCACTTCGGCAAAATCGGATATGGAAATATGGTTTTCTGTAAAGCCGTCTTTATTGAACATTTCACAATACACCTGCCGCCCGGACAGGGAGGAAAAGGTCAGCGGCGTTATGAAATGCTGAGACGCTTCGGTCATCACCACCTGCACCTGCCATCCCTTTTTTATGAAGGCGCGCACTATCTCCGCGGACTTATATGCGGCTATGGATCCGCACACGCCTATCACTATGTTTTTCTTCATTTTACCTCCGCATGGAGATTTTCCTGCTTATGAACGCAAAGACCTTGTCCGCCAGCTGTTTCTCCTCCAGGTGCAAGAACCAGTCGTTGCTGAAATCCGGGTCTTCTATCATGCCGACAAAATAGCCGAGCATTTTCAGGTAAAGGTGCCGCTGGTCCGGAGAGCTGACGACAACTATCTGTATGTGCACCAGCCTTCCATCTGAGAATGTAACTCCTTTATTTGCGCGCACAAAGAGAACCTTGAGTATCTCCGTCCCCTCAACTATGAGATGGGGAATGGCGATACCCGGCTCAACTATGGTGGTGGAGACATTCTCCCGCTCCATAAACTTGCGCAGAAGCTCAAGCTTGTTCAGCGGCAGTTCTCTTGAAAGGACATCGGCAACCCTCCTGAACAGAGGCTCCATCTTGAGCGGCTCGCCAATGTCAAGCACGCTGCTCCTGTTAATAATATCATCAAAAATCTCGTGTTTCAATTGCTGGTAGTAGCTGTCATCCTCAATGTTGTCCCTTGAGATTACTATGTCCCGCAGTTCCGTGGAGACGTCATCCGCCGTAAGCTCCTTGTCGGCGCGAACGAACTGCCTCACAATATGCCCCAGCGCCGAATCCCTGACGACCTTCCTGTACGAGGTATGCCAGTAAATCATTGCGCTTGTCCATATGAAAACAAGCGTGAGAAAGAGGACGCCCGTCGCCACTTCAAGAAGCAGGAACCCGATTAGAAGAATGCCGCCAATCTGCATGTACGGATAAAAAGGAGCGCGGAAGGTCGGACGGTAATCCTCTATCCTGCTCTGCCTGAAAAGAATCACGGTTGCGTTTGCAAAGATGTACAGGAGCAAAAAAATCACGGATCCTATCTTCACCAGGATTTCCAGCTTCAACGCAAGAATGACGCAGGACATGAAAAGCCCTGTGGCAATAACCGCGACATATGGCGTCTGGAACCTCTGGTTTATCCTCTGGAAAACCGACGGGAGATGCCCGTCCCTGCTCATTCCGAGGAGATACCTTGAAGCGCTCATTATGCCCGCGTTGG
>JAKJFI010000062.1 GCA_022704985.1 Candidatus Omnitrophota bacterium
TAAAGTTTTTCTCCATTTTCCTCAATCCTTACTGCAAACTGAAAAATTTCGCTTACGTCAAAAAATACGCCCATTAATACCTCCCTTGTCCCACATTGCCTTTTTTAATTTATCTCTTTTCTCCCCTCGCTCAGAGCTTTTTTATGAGGGACATTGTTTTTCAAAACAAATCCAACTGTTTGTGTTTTTGCGCTATTGTTTCCGCAAGACTTTCAAGCAATTCGAAATCGGCATTCCCGGGTAATCCTTTGACTATAACCGGTGTCAGCACCTCAGCATTACCGGCCGGAAGCATATCCGTAATGGATTTTAGCATGTTTCCACCCCACCCGTAAGAACCGATTACCGATATAAACCTGGTCTTCGGTCTAAACACCTTGAAGAGGTATGTTGCATAGAAAACCGCAGGATGAGGGCCTGCAAGCACCGTCGGCGCGCCCAGAACAACAGTGGCGGCATCGACAAACGACATTGCCAGTTCTCCCACGTCCGTTACCGTAAGATTAAAAGGCTTTGCTTCTATCCCTTTCTTTACAAGAGCTTCACTGAAGCAATCAACCATCCGCGCAACGCTTCCATGCATTGAAATGTAAGGAATCACCACTTCATTCTTTACGCTGTCCGATACCCAATTCCTGTAGGCGCTGATAATAAAATCAGGATTATTGTAAACCGGACCGTGACTCGGCGCGATTATGCCGATATCCAACTTTTCGATTAACTCAAGATGCTTCCTGATATTATTCCTGAAGGGCATCATTATTTCAGCATAATACCGTTTTGCCGAACTGTGCAAATTCTCACCGCATGACGCGTAGAAAGTGCTTGTTGCAAGATGCGCACCGAAAAGATCACAAGGAAAAAGTATCCTGTCATCAATGTCATACGTAATCATCGTTTCAGGCCAGTGCACCCAGGGAGCGTGCAGAAACCGTAGCTTCCTTGTGCCGATTGAAAGCTCTTCGCCGTTGCCAACCGTTTTACATCTCTCCTCCGGGATGGAAAGCAATTTACTGAGAAGAGAAACGCCCTTGTCGCTTGCAATCACCTTTGAGTCCGGAAAAGCTTTGAGCACGTCCGGTATACACCCTGAATGATCCTGCTCCGAATGGTTGGAAACTATGTAGTCTATCCTTCCTTCGCTCAAGTCCCTGAGAACGCGCATGAACTTTCCGCTTTTTGACGGGTCTGACGTGTCAATCAAAATGTTTTTCTCATCCTTAATCAGGTACGCGTTATAGGACGTTCCTTCAGGAAGGGGTATCAGCTCGTCAAAAAGCCGCCTGTCCCAATCGTTCATCATAATTCCGTAGACGCCTTTTGCTATTTCACGGGTAACCATAGTTTCTCCTTCAGTTAGGCTTATTCTCTTTATCAAACTGGTCTTTGCCGACTCCGCATTCCGGACAAATCCAATCCTCCGGAAGCTTCTCAAAACTTGTCCCGGGAGTTATGCCGTTCTCAGGATCTCCCTTCGCCGGATCGTATATGTAACCGCATACCGTACAGATATATCTGTCCATTATTGCTCCTTTATCCCGAACTCTCACTTGCTAAGCATTCTTGTGGTGGATTCAGGATTTTGTTTCGTGCATTTCCTGCACAAACCTTTAAGATAGAGGTGATGTTCTTCTACTGAATGTCCGTCTATTTCCTTCTCGTTCAGAAGTGCACACTTGTGAAAAACATCGTATAACCCGCCGCATTTCCTGCATTTGAAATGCAGATGTGAATTCTCGGAATAATCATACCTGACTTCATTCTCTTCAACGGTAACCTGTCCTACTATTTTCTTATCTACGAGTATCTTCAGAGTGTTATAAATCGTTGTCTTGGACAAGGTTGGTATCTCTAAAGAAAGACTGCTGTATATCTCCTCCACGGTGGGATGTGTCCTGTTCCTGACAAGATACTCGAAAATCTTCATTCTCTGAAATGAAGGCTGAATTCCGTTATTTTGCATCGTCTTTATTATCTCTTCCTGCCTCATTTGAATACCTCCTTGTTGAAGAAATACCAGAAAACAAAATCCAGATGCGCCATGGGTATGTTGATATTCTCCGCAAATTTGCCCATGGCGTTCTCAACCTCAACGTATTTCCCCGCGGAAAGGGAGGAAGGAATCCGCTTTATGACTTCGGTTGTCACAAGCCCCCTCAAGATATGCCTGTCAAGTATCGCAAGCCCGCTACCCCTTCCTATGTTCCTTAAAAAGTGGCTTGCTTCCTTGTATCCCATTCCCTTTACGTTTTCTGCTATGTATCTCCTCAGAAGCTTTTCGTCTTTCTCGACCTTAAGGTAACTCAGAAAACTCCCGTCTCCACTGAAAAACCTTTTCCTTGACTCTACGATGTAACCCGCCTTGTTATTCCTGAACCTTACGCCGGTCAGAGACCCGGAGATTTCCTCCTCAGAACCGTGAATCATGATGCCGTTGTTAAAGAGCCGTTCAATGTTATCCCAGCACACCCTCGCCTTGCATTGAGGAGTAAGCAGACAGAAGAAAAATTCCTTCTGTATCTTTTCAACCGTGTCATTCTCCTTGAATTGCAGAAGGCGTTCCTCTATCGCCGGCTTAATGCCCTTATGAATCGCTTGCAAACTTGTAATAATTTCACACACGTCTAAATTATACCTTAAATATGCAGAAAATCAAGCCTTCTGAACAATTGGAAAACATCATTTGTTTATAATACAGGGCGCTTATCCTTATCTCTTTAATCCTCGCCGCCGTGTACATGGGATGGTCCATGGGCGCTGACCCCGTTTATTTCAGGTCTAATAACGCGCGCCATAATAATTGCGACGCTGTTCTTTACGAGATAACGGAGGATTCAAATGGACAAGACGGGAAATATCTTTGCATGGCTGGGAGAACGCGAGGGAAAGAACGTCCCGAACCTCGCTCTGCAACGTGTGGAAAAATCCTGCGAGCGCGTAATCGCCATGAAAGGCAACATTGAATCTCTAACAAGGATGCTGACGGCAAAAAACAGAGCATAGACAGGGCAAAAAGGAACGTATGGGCGAAAAAACCAGGACAATAGAACAAGAAAGAGACAACAAGAGGCGCGATATTATCTGCTTTCTTATAAAAACACGTAGTTGAGTCCTCAGGTTACCATCCCTGTTTACGAAATGAAAGACAATCTTGAAAACGTGCTTGACTGCATAAAAAAGTCAGGCGACATGGTCGGGATACTCGCAATCAAGGCGAAATGATTCACGGTTTCACCAGCTTCTCGTAGTAAGAGGAAACGTTATATATGCCTCCGCTCTTCCCGTAGAAATCCTCATTCAGCCTGAAGATGCCGCTGACCGGAGACGTCCATTCCGCTTCAGGAAAGGGATGGCGTGAAATCAGCTTGTCCCAGTCCCTGTAATTCTGGTGACCGTTCGACTCCACAACGGGTATCTTCAGACCGGGCAAAGGCTTCAAACGACAGGCAACGTTCTTGTTCCATTCGACAAGAGGCGGAATGACAGTCAGGTCGGCGCAGAAATAATCCATGCCGTTTTTCTCAGCCTCGTCCAATATCTTAAGCGTCATACTCAATGTTTTTGCGATAGGTTTTAAAGCTACCCCTTTATAGCCCATCTGATACCTCTTGAGAGTATCTTCCTGCGTATGCGCACTCTCATCCGCCACAATTCTTACAGGAAAATCATTTACATCAATTTCGAGATTCTCAGGAAAAGGCTCCTCCATTACTATCACCCTGTCGAGAGCGCCGAGTTTATCTATGAAATCAACGAGGCGCATCAAACGCTCCCTGTTGTCGTACCTGCCGTTTGCGTCAAAATAATAGGGCAGTTTGCCGTTCTCCGTGTATTTCGTGGGGATATCTCCAAACCTTTCATGTATACTTCTTATTCTCTCCATATCCCATTTAAGCATTTTCTCCCGGTCGCCGTCTTTATCCGGATCCGAGCCAATCTTTATTTTTAGCGTGAAAAAACCTTCATTTATGGCCTTGCCTATGTCATCAACAGGCACACCATAGGACATCAGGGGAATACAGGCAACAAGAGGATGTCTGAATTTCATAGGTCCCCGATATTTCTCAGGAATCATACTGTAAAACTCGCATGCGCCTCTCTCTTTCGCGTAGAGCACCCAGAGCGCATTGTCAAGTGCGACAAGAGCATTGAGCGTGAATGTCTTACGAAGGTCTTCCCTGCCGGTAATTTTTTTTGCGTATGAGTGCACGTTTTCCAGAACCTCGTCCTGAAACGCCACGGGGTTATCAAGTTCCCTGTCAAGCAACAGTCTGGAAGCGTATTCGGTAATGCTCAGCATAAGCGCATTGCCGCCTGCCTGACTGTGAGAAGTGAAAACGGCCGCATCGGACCACAGAATACTCTGGGTACCTATGCCTATCCCGTAATTATCCGCTGTTTCAAGACATACAAAAACCTGCCATAGGTCACTGAGATATCCCCCCTTAAACCCGAGCGGCATATTCAGCGGCTCCGAGCTGAAATTCAGATTGACTTTCTTTATCCTCATATTTCCTCCGTTTGATTTTTGACACTGCGAAACTATATAATACATCAACATGGAAACAATTCAAAGCTACCCGTTCTTAATCAGCTTTGCGGCAGGTATCCTCTCTTTCGCAAGCCCCTGCATACTACCCTTGATACCTGCATATCTTTCGTATATAACCGGCGCTTCAATAGAGAATATACGCGATGGTTTGAACTATAAAAGGAACCTTTTGCTTTCAGTTTTGTTCGTTCTCGGATTCAGCGCCGTATTTACCGCGCTGGGAGCGTCGGCAACGTGGATTGGAAGACAGTTGCTGATGAAACAGAATGCAGTTAGGATAACAGGGGCCGTTATCGTGATTCTTTTCGGTCTCCATCTTGCGGGTATTCTCAGGATAAAGACGTTATACAGGCAGAAAGGGCTGCGAACAGACAGGATAACCGGCGGGTATGCGGGAGCATTCATAATAGGCATGGTTTTTGCTTTCGGCTGGACTCCCTGCGTGGGACCGGTGCTTACCTCTATCCTGATAATGGCATCTACTGAAGAATCCTTGATGCGTGGAATAACCCTGCTCCTATCCTATTCTCTCGGCATAGGTATCCCTTTCATCATAACCGCAATAGCCGTAAATAAAATGCTGAACTTGTTCACCCGCATCAGGAAACATTACGGCAAGATAGAGTTCTTCACTGGAATGCTTCTCATAGCCGTAGGCATCCTGCTTCTGTTGAATAAATTCCGGTTTTCTATCGGTTAAACGGTTATTTCTTGCCTGCTGGATATCTCCTCAGGTGCCCGATATCCGGCAACTCTCCCACAAGCGGCTTTGCGTAACTTATAAAATCGGCCGTTACATCATTACCGCTTCTGTTGATGAACCTGTTCGGCATGCTTCTCGTATTCTTTGCGACCCTGTTCAGAGCCACAAGCTCAAAGTATGCACTATATTTCCTGCCGGCTTTTCTCTTTATTGACACCGAACCGTCAAGATTGCCTGAAACCGCATACTTTACGGCAAGTTTTCCCACTTCGTACGCTTCTTTCGCATCTACTTCGGAGTATATCCCAGGGAAAGAACGCTGGAGATATCCGAATGTGTCCGCTCTCACGCGGCTGACCTTTAATTCAGTTTTTATCATGTCCGCGAGAAGGTCTCCCAGCACTCCGGTACCGCTCAGCTGAACGTTGCCGTGCGTATCCACTTCCTTGGTAAACTTTGAAGCGATAGGCTCACCATTTTTGTCTGAAATGCCCTCTGACACGGCAATAAGACACCTGCCGAGTTTTGAATAGACATTTTCAACATCTTTCAGGAATTTATCTTTTGAGAAGGGCCTTTCGGGAAAATATATGAGATGCGGACCATC